>JALWNR010000513.1 GCA_027083715.1 Bacteroidales bacterium | reverse complement strand
GCGAATCTTTACCTGTCGGGATATTGATACCCAAAGCAATGGCAAAATTGCTTGCTGCCTGAACGGCTTTGTATAATCGAGCATCCTCACCCTTGTTGTTACATGGCCACATCCAGTTGGCACTCAGTGAAATACCCTGCAAGTCATCGCTCAAAGGTGCCCACACAATATTGGTCAAAGCTTCGGCAATAGACAATACTGAACCGTTTTCGGGGCTGATTAATGCCGGAACCGGTGTATGACCAATGGAAGTTGCCAATCCTTTCTCTCCCTGATAATCCAAAGCTGCTACACCCAAATTATTCAAAGGCAACTGAATTTCACCTGTGGTTTGCTGATGCGCCACTTTGCCGGTTACCGAACGATCCACTTTGTTCGTGAGCCAATCTTTACACGCTACTGCTTCGAGTTGCAATACATTTTCAAGATATTCCGTAAATTTTTCAGCCAAATATTCCAATCCGGTATAATCTACTTTTATTGTTTCATCGCGCATGATGCGTTTGGGCGGATTGCCAAAAAAGTCGAACAGGCTTAAATCAATCGGTTTTTCGCCTGTTTTGGTATTCACTACCGTGAATTTATGGTTGCCCGTAGCTTCACCGATTACGTACATCGGACTGCGCTCGCGCTTTGCCACTTTTTTAAGCAAATCAATATCTTTTCCTTTCATTACCAAGCCCATACGCTCTTGCGATTCATTCCCGATAATTTCTTTGGCAGATAAGGTGGAATCGCCAACAGGAAGTTTGTCAATTTCAATCACACCGCCGGTTTCTTCCACCAATTCCGAAAGGCTGTTCAAATGTCCTCCTGCTCCGTGGTCGTGAATGGAAACAACCGGATTTTTATTGCTTTCAACCATAGCACGAATGGCATTGGCTGCGCGTTTTTGCATCTCCGGATTGGAACGTTGCACGGCATTCAACTCAATCTGACTTTCAAACTCTCCGGTATCTACCGACGAAACTGCCCCGCCGCCCATTCCGATACGGTAATTATCGCCTCCGAGTAAAACAACTTTGTCTCCTTTCTCGGGGCGGTCTTTTTGCGCATCTTCCATTTTTCCGTAACCGATGCCTCCGGCAAGCATAATCACTTTATCGTAGCCAAAGGTTTTTCCGTTTTCCTGATGCTCAAAAGTCAATACTGAACCGCAAATCAAAGGCTGACCGAATTTATTCCCAAAATCGCTGGCTCCGTTTGAAGCTTTAATCAGTATTTCAATAGGTGTTTGATACAGCCACGGACGTTCCTCAACAGCTTTTTCCCAACTGCGATTCTCTTCCAAACGCGAATAAGGGGTCATGTAAACAGCTGTTCCCGCCAATGGCAAACTACCTTTTCCACCTGCCAGACGGTCGCGGATTTCACCGCCCGAACCGGTAGCTGCACCATTGAACGGTTCAACGGTAGTCGGGAAATTATGCGTTTCGGCTTTCAAGGAAAGTACCGATTTTACTCTCTTGGTTTTAAACTCCGCTGCAATATCCTGACGTTCTGGAGCAAATTGTTCAATTTCGGGACCTGCCACAAAAGCCACATTATCTTTATAGGCAGATACAATTTTATTTGGATTAAGGTTTGATGTTTTACGAATCATGCCGAAAAGCGATTCCGGCATTTTTTCACCGTTAATAATAAAAGTCCCGTTAAAAATTTTGTGGCGGCAATGTTCGCTGTTTACTTGCGAAAAACCGAATACTTCGCTATCGGTAAGTTTTCTTCCCAGTTTTTTGCTTAAATCTTCCAAATATTTGATTTCATCATCGTTCAGTGCCAGACCTTCTTGTTTATTATAGGCTTTTATATCTTCGATATAAATAATTGGCTCAGGCTCTTTATCAATGGTGAAAATATCTTGGTCTAAATCGTGATAACGCACTTGAAGCATAGGATCAAAAGGAGTATTTTCATCAGCTACAAAAAATTCTTCGATTCGTGAAATATTTTGAATACCCATATTTTGTGTGATTTCAACGGCATTGGTACTCCACGGGGTAATCATTTCTTTGCGCGGACCAATGAAAATCCCCTTCAATTTATCAGTAATTATAATTTCACCGTTCAATAGCCAAGATAATTTATCAATAGTTTCTTTATCAGGCTGTTGTGTGATTTGAACAGCATAGGTTTTACCGGTATTATTTTTTGAAAAGATGAGCATGTTGTTGCAGAATTATGTGTTTTTAATAACTGCGGCAAAGGTAAGTAAAAATGAAAAACTATATGGGATGATTTTTTAATTTATAATGGATTTTTATCATAGAAAAGGTACTATGAAAAAAATAATTACATCACAAAATATAGAGTATGTATAAATTCTATTTAACAGGTAGTTTATTTTTTATAATATTTCAGTTCAAATTTTTCACCATCAAAAACTCCATACGTAAAATTTGTTAACCAATCGCCTAAGTTTACATAAGTACTTTTTTTATTTAAAGGATGAATACCCTGCAAATGTCGATGTCCATACACAAAATAAAAGTAATGAGTTTTTTTAAGCAGCTCTTTTGAATAAATAATTAACCATTCACCATCTATGCCGTAAAACTCAGGATAGCGTTCTGTCATTCTTCTACTATGCGACCATGTATGCCCAAACCATAAAGCAATATCAGGGTGTATTAAATTGGCAAAGCACCATTGTAAAAATTTATTGGTAAATATTTTTTTTAAGATTTTATACCCCGGATCTCCAGGTCCTAAGCCATCGCCATGTGCCAAAAAAAATTTTTTGCCAAAAATTTCGGTTATATATTCTTTCCGATGTAAAATAACTCCGGTTTCTTTGGGCAAATATTTTTTTACCCAAATATCATGATTGCCTGTAAAAAAATGTATAGGAATTCCCGAATCGGTAATTTCGGCAATTTTACCCAATAACCTGACAAAGCCTTGTGGTGCAGAGCGACTCCACTCATGCCAAAAATCAAAAATATCCCCTAAAAGGTAAATGGCTTCAGCATCTTGACTTACTTGGTCAAGCCATTTTACAAACAGCTTTTCACGGATAAGGCTTTTTTCGTAATTTGGCAATCCCAGATGCAAATCCGATGCAAAATATACTTTTTTTCTGCTATTCAATGAGAATTAAAATTTAGTAAGCTGCAAAAGTACAAATTCTCTAGCAAAGGTGTATCGCATTTTCAATCTGTTTAAAAACAATATTTGAACAAAAATTGCTTTGGGTGGCATAAGCTGTATTTATGCACTCATTTGCAATACATCTTTTGCTTTTGAGATTTCATTTTTCCGGTACA
>JALWNR010000512.1 GCA_027083715.1 Bacteroidales bacterium | reverse complement strand
CGCGTAAAAGGCACCACACAATAGGCACACATATTGTCGCATCCGCGCATGATGGAAACAAAAGCCGAAACTCCGTTTTTGTCCAATCGTACCGGACTGATTTCCGCATAAGTTTCTTCTCTCGATAAAAGCACATTAATAGCTTGCTGACCACCCTCTGCTTGTTGTACCAACTTGGGCAAATCACGATAAGCATCAGGACCAACCACCAAATCAACCAGTTTTTCTTTTTCCAGTAATCGTTCTTTTAATCGTTCTGCCATGCAGCCGATAATACCTACCAATAAGCCTTGCTTTTTCTTTTTCAGATGTTTAAAATGCTCTAGACGGTTAAATACACGTGTTTCAGCATTTTCGCGAATAGAACAAGTATTTACCAAAATTAAATCGGCTTCGTTCAGTTCATCGGTATAAGCAAATCCGGTTTTATTTAAAATAGATACAACCACCTCGCTATCAGCTACATTCATCTGACAACCATAGGTTTCAATATATACTTTTGAATGTCCTTCAGTATATTTTTCTTTTAATTTTGCGTTCGGTTCGTTTATTTTATTTACATCAATTATCGGCATAACTTTCTCCTAATTTTTTACAAAAGTAATAGTTTATCCGAAATAATAAAAGACGGATAGGTCTTTTATTAGCTCACTTGTTAAATTATAGTACTATTCTGTTGAAATTCCGCAAATTTTTTGCAATTTTGCAACAAAAAGCGAAAATATTACTAATATTAAACAAAAAAATATGTCAGGACATAGTAAATGGTCAACCATAAAACGTAAAAAGGGTGCAGCAGATGCCAAACGCTCAAAAATGTTCTCAAAACTTGCTAAGGAAATTACCATTGCAGCTAAAGAAGGTGGTAGTGGCGATCCGGAAATGAATCCACGCTTGCGTACCGCAATTGCCAATGCAAAAGGGGTAAATATGCCCAAAGATGTAATTCAAAGGGCAATTAATAAAGCTACTTCCGGCACCGAGAACTACACCGAAGTTACTTTTGAAGGAACCGGACCCGGCGGAATGGCTGTTTTTGTTGAATGTTTAACCGATAATAATCAGCGGACGGTAAGTAGTGTACGTTCTATTTTTAGAAAACGCGGCGGTGAATTGGGCAAAAACGGTTCTTTATCTTATCTTTTTGACCGTAAAGGAATTTTCAATATTGTTACGGAAAACCTGAAAATGGATATTGAAGAACTCGAGCTGGAATTGATTGATGCCGGAATGGAGGATATGGAAGAAGAAGATGGTCGCCTGATTGTTACCACAGCTATGGAAGATTTCGGGAATATGCAAAAGAAATTGGAGGAATTAGGAATAGAAGCAGAAAGTGCTGAATTGCAACGCATTCCAAATGCCCGCAGAGAGCTGGATGTAGAAACCGCACAAAAAGCGTTAAAATTAATTGAAGCTTTGGAAGATGATGATGATGTGCAAAATGTATATCACGACCTTGAAATGACCGAAGATTTGGAAAAAGCTTTGCAGGAAAGTTAGTTATAGGATAATTGGATAATTGGTCATTGTGTTTTCCGGTTCTAATTATCCAATTATCAACCTTTTATTTATCAAAATTCTCCCTGAATACATGAAATTCTTTCCGATTTATTATTAATCTTTTCCAATCAACTTCCAAAAAACTGCTACCGTAACTAAAAAGTTATATTGTCTAAACATTAGGGGAAATCATATTATTGATTGTGTAGAGTAATATGCTATTGTGCAAAACTTATTTTAATTTTGTAAAGCTGAATTAACAAATTTATTTTAATTTTAAAGAGTTTTTTTACAAATTATTTTTTCTGATGGAATTTATTATTTATTTATTTATCGGCTTGCTAATTGGGTTTTTAACAGGGAAGTTTTGGACGGAAAACCGGCTAAAACTTAAATATCATAAACAATTGCGCGCTATAGAAAACGAATGGAACAGTGAGAAACTAAAATACATTAGAATACAATCAGATTTGGATAAAGAAAAACAGCTAAATGAGTTAATTAACAAACAACTGAAAGACACTTTTGAGGCAATGGCTGCAAAAATAAGTCGTTCAAATAATCAAACATTTATTGAACTTGCCAGAGAAACATTAAATGGTTTGATTATTAAAGCAGAAGAAGATTATACTCGCCGAAGTCAATCCATTCATCAGTTAATTAAGCCGTTAAAAGAGAGTTTGGACAGACATGAAAAACTGGTCGTTGATTTTCAAAAAAACAATAATCAGGCAATCGGTAATCTTAAATCATATCTTGAAGAGCTGAGTAAAAGCCAAAAAAGCCTGGAAAAAGAAACCGGTGCATTGGTAAGCGCATTAAAAAGCCCTAAAGTACGTGGTAGATGGGGCGAAATTGGACTAAAACGGATTGTGGAATTTTCGGGAATGTCTGAATTTTGTGATTTTAGTGAGCAAGTATATTCCCAAACAGAAGATGGCTCAATGCGTCCCGATATGATAGTGCATTTGCCTGAAAGAAGAAAAATTGTGGTTGATTCAAAAGTACCTTTGAATGCCTATTTGGATGCTTTAGAAACTGATGATGAAACACAAAAGAAACAATTCATGAAAGAACACGCCAAAGCTGTATCTGCCCATATGAAAAATCTTTCGGCAAAGGCTTATTGGTCGCAGTTTGATGATAGTATTGATTTTGTAGTGCTCTATATAGAAGTAGAATCGGCTTTTTCGGCGGCACTTAGCGAAAACAGGCATTTAATTATCGAAGGTTTGAAAAATCGTATTGTTTTTGCAACTCCCACTACTTTAATTAGTCTTTTGCAAACAGTTGCTTTTAGTTGGAAACAGCAAAAAGCCGGAGAAAATGCGCAAAAGATTATTCAAAGCAGTCGCGAACTGCAAGAGCGTATCGCTTCGTTTAACGAATCGCTTAATAAAATCGGGCAAAACATCAACAGTTTAGTAAAAACCTACAACCAATCGGTAGGTTCTTGGGAAGGGCGAGTGTTACCGGGAATTCGTAAGATGGAAGAATTAGGAGTGAAAGCAGAAAAAAAAGAACTCAAGGATTTAGAAAAAATAAATCTAAGTACGCGTGAGTTAAAAGAAAAGAATTGAATCCAAATGTTAATTCTTGTTAAATAATGTTAAAAACTATATCAACTCAGCTTCAAAATGCTATTTTTGCAATAATGTGAACGGTTTTTGCACATAAAGAGGCGAATTAGTGTTTGACCACAAAGTCATTGAATTGAAAATTTGTCTGCCTTTCGGCTGATTATTTTTTTCGTTTTTTTGTTTTACCT
>JALWNR010000511.1 GCA_027083715.1 Bacteroidales bacterium | reverse complement strand
GTATAAATAATACTTTCTAATTTAAAAAAATTATACGTATTATGTGAGTCTTATACAGTTAATTGCTTAATTAAATTTTTAGTACATGTATCAATTTTTGAAAAATACAGCATTAACAGGACTTTTACTTTTGATTTTTTGGGCAGGGACTTCTAAATTTGGTGGCTCGCCAGGAGGAAAAACCGGTTCACCTATTGATGGTAGCAATTGTACCGGATGTCATTCCGGTCAGGATATTATAAATAAGGATAATTGGATTACTACCAATATACCCGGTACGGGATATGTGCCGGGAAGTACTTATGAAGTAAAAATAAGTGCATTTCATAGTGGTTCTAATCGTATTGGCTTTGAAATTACCTCGGAAACAGCCTCGAAAAAAGTTGGAATTTGGGAACTTACAGATTCTGTAAATACACAGTTTACCAATGATAGCATGGCTGTAACACATACATCAAAAGGCACATCAGCAACGGATTCGGTAAGTTGGACAATGAAATGGACAGCTCCAGAAACAGGTTCGGGTAATGTAACTTTTTATGCAGCCGTAAACGCTACAAATTCTGATTTATCTTCATCGGGCGACCAAGTTTATTTAAGTTCCGTAAGCGTGATTGAAACTGGAACCACCAGTATTAATAAAATCTCTGAATCTGATGATTTTATTCGCTTGTGGCCTAATCCGGCAAGCACTTATTTAAATATCCGTAACAGGCATCAATCCCCAATTAAAATGTTAGAAATAGTTGATTCGCATGGGAAAGTTTTAAAATCGATTAACTATGTAAATCAATCAATCATTAATTTAGACCAAATTCCGGCAGGGATCTTATTTCTAAGAGTTTATGTTTTGGATAAAATATATACAAAAACGTTTATAAAATTTTAGTAAGTCTCTTGTCAGCTTTTGATTTTGAAAAGGGCTTTTTATCATTATTTTCTGATTTAACAATACAGCAAAGCTGATAGCTGCTCATTGAACTAAATACTGTCCAATATAATTATCATACAAACAAAAAAACTGATGATTCGGAAATTAATATTTATTTTACCAATAGTACTTGCTACATCGTGTACTTATTATAATGAAGAAGAATTATATCCTAACGAAACATGTGATACAACAAATATTTCCTATACAAATGATGTATTGCCTGTTTTTCAAGAGAGTTGTTATGCTTGTCATTATAATAATACAACATATGGAAATTTGGATTTATCAAACTTTGTACATATACAAAGGGTCGTTGATAACGGAAATCTTCTTAGAAATATTAAACATGAACAGGGAGGAACAGCTATGCCACAAGGCGCTGCAAAGCTTCCCGATTGTACAATATTAAAAATTGAACAGTGGATTAATTTGGGAATTCCTAATAATTGAAAAAATGATACGAACTTATGTAATATTACTCATTAATTTTTTATTTATTGTTCGGGTAGCTGCACAAAATTCAGAAAACTTGGCAACCCATCAAAGGGATAACAAAAAAACAGCCTATACATCATCTACATTTGGTGGTTCCCATGTCGTTTTAGGGCAGTCGGTTGAAAATATTCGCAGTGGGGAACTTAATTTTCTGATTCAACATCATTTCGGGACTTTTAACTCAGGTGCTTATCAGTTTTGGGGGCTCGACCAATCAGATATTCGTTTGGGATTTGAGTATGGAATTACAGACTGGTGGCAAATAGGTATAGGTAGAAGTTCTTACAATAAACTTTTTGATGGAAATTTGAAGCTGAAACTTTTAAGGCAACAAAAAGGGGGCAATAATATTCCATTATCAATATCTTTTTTTTCCGATATTGTTATAAATTCATTAAAATGGGCAGAACCTGACAGAGATAATCTATTTAGTTCTAGAATTTCATATTCATTTCAACTTTTATTCGCCAGAAAATTTTCCAAATCTCTTAGCTTACAATTAAGCCCAACATTAATTCATCGTAATCTTGTTGAAACCATTGAAGACCCAAATGATGTTTATTCCATTGGAACTTCCGGCAGGTATAAAATAGGAAAACGTTTTTCAGTTAATGCCGAATATTTTTATCTATTGCCAGGAAAAACAGCCAATGATTTTTATAATTCGTTTTCATTGGGGTTTGATATAGAAACAAGCGGACATGTTTTTCAGGTGTTTTTAACCAATTCGAATGCCATGGTAGAACCTGCCTTTATTGCAGAAACAATAGGTTCTTGGGCTAAAGGCGATATACGTTTGGGGTTCAACATTACACGAACTTTTACACTGGTGCATCATGATTATTTTACAGATTAAAGTAAAACTTTTCACAATAAAAAAAGAGTTGCAGAAAAACCACAACCCTTTCATTTTCAGAGGTCACGAGCGGATTCGAACCGCTGTAGCCGGTTTTGCAGACCGGAGCCTAGCCACTCGGCCACGTGACCCTTTTTGATTTTAATGCTGCAAAAGTATAAATATTCTCCTAATTATTTGGTATTTTTTTCATTTTTTTCATTTTTACAAACTGAACTTACAAAATATTCGTACATTGCTCTTCAAAAAAATACAACTGTGAACAATCTTAGCTTAAAATATAAAATCTGGCTGGAAACTAATGATAATAAAGGTATATTAGGTGAAGGAAAGTTTGAATTGTTGAAAACCATCAGCGAAACAGGCTCGCTGAAAGCGGCAATGAAAAAACACAAGTTGTCTTACCGAAAAACCTGGGACAACTTGAACCGTATTGAAGATATTCTGGGGTTTAAAATAATAGAACGCCAACGTGGTGGAAAAACCGGTGGAAAAACTGTACTTACTCCCAAAGGGCAAGCCATTGTTACTGCTTTTGAAAATTTTTATCAAAAGTACGATTCTTTTATTCAACAAGCCCTTGATGATACTCTTTCAGAAATAAAAAATAGTCTTTAAACAAATGGCTATGGTTTAAATTAAGGAATATTTATAGATTATTTATTATCCGTTATGTAGGGTGTTAAATTTCGGTGCATGTTTGACTTACTCTTAAAAATGCTGTTTTCGTGCACCGATTAGCTCGATGCTTTAGCATCGGATATAAAATATACAAATAAACCGGCTTTAGCCTAAAATGAAATCATTAATGCAAATATATCCTCTATTCTAAACCACAGTCAAACAAATAATTAAATTCCTAAACCTAACTACTTTCTATTAATAATCAGCCTCAGGGAAATTACCTGCCCGAATAGATTAACCGCAATAATTCATGAAATTATCTTTAAGCAGATACAAGGCATCGTATTCCGCCGACATATTATTATATTTTT
>JALWNR010000510.1:2327-3283 GCA_027083715.1 Bacteroidales bacterium | reverse complement strand
TAAAACAAACTGCCCAAAGATTATGGGGAATTTATGTTTTATTTACAGCAATTGAAATAATTCTTTTATGGATTGGCGGAATGACTTTTTTTGATGCGGTTAATCATGCTTTTACAACAATGGCTACTGGAGGGTATTCAACAAAGCAAGCGAGTATTGCGTATTATGACTCACCCTTTATTCAATACGTAATTATTTTGTTCATGATTATTGCCGGAGTAAACTTTTCTTTATCGTATTTTGCGCTTAAACGTAAATTTTACAAAGTAACGGGTAATGAGGAATTTAGATATTACTTAGGTATTATAGCAGTTTTTACTTTAGCCATTACTGTAATTATTGTGTTACAAGATACCGGTGATTCATTTGAAAAATCCTTTCGGGATGCTCTTTTTCAGGTTGTTTCATTAATTACAACAACCGGTTATGTTACTGCCGATTATTTAAGTTGGGGGTCATTAGCTGCGATATTATCTTTTTCTATCATGTTTTTTGGAGGTTCAGCCGGTTCAACAGGTGGGGGCATCAAAATTGTACGTATTGTGTTATTATTTAAAAACAGTTATCAGGAGTTTAAACGCTTATTACATCCTAATGCTATCATTCCTGTACGGCTAAATCATAAAGCAGTAGATCCGAAAATTATAACCAATGTATTAGCTTTTATTGTATTTTATTTGTTAATTTTTGTAGCAGGTTCCATTATTATGGCAAGTATGGGACTTGATATTGATTCTGCTATGGGCTCAGTAATAGCATCTTTGGGAAATATTGGTCCGGGCATAGGTTCTGTTGGCCCGATGGATAACTTTGCTCATATTCCGGATGCAGGGAAATGGTTTCTATCATTTTTAATGATGCTGGGACGACTTGAATTATTTACCGTGATGATTATTTTTACACCGGTTTTCTGGAAGAAGTAACTTTATTTATTGGTTAATTGTAATAACTTCCAA
>JALWNR010000510.1:0-2317 GCA_027083715.1 Bacteroidales bacterium | reverse complement strand
CCGTAATTTTTTACTGCCCAAAATACCATTTCATCAAATGTTTGTAAATCAATTGAATGTCCTAGCCAGTCACATGAGAGCACTTTTTGTTTTAGCGGTTCACGCTCTTTCTGTTTAAAAAAGCTTTTGTTTTCAACAGGATCTATTACATCATCTTTCTCACCGATTACAACCATACGTACCGGACACTTAAGTGCTGTGATTTTGGGAATATCTACCTTTGCTGACTGATAAGACATTGCGGGATTAAACAGCAAAACCGGAATACCTAAATCCTCACCCAACCAATAGGCAAGCATCCCTCCAAAAGAACTGCCAATAATAAATTCAATATCTTTTTCTTGTATTAACTGTTTTAGTTCAAAATATACATTTTTATTTTCACGGTAATTCAGGTGTAATGCTGATACTTCTAATCCGGCTTGCTCCATGATAGCAATTTTTTCCGGTACAGGACTACTGTCTATGCCGTGAATGTATAATGACTTTATTTTTGGCATTTGATATAATGCCTTTGTATCCAGATTTTTTGGGTTTTTAAATCGTTGCATATTTTCAATATTTTAAAAAACTACTGCTTTTTTAATTACTAATCCTCCGGTTTGTTCAACCCAAATGATGAGTTTATCTCCTTTGCGGACAGTTTTATGTACCGCATTTCCGTATATACTACGTATCCCTGCTGCTCTGGCTTTCTTCTTGTCTGTCATATACGACATGATTTCCTGTACCCTTTCGGTGTATTTATCAGGTGTAACAGCATAAATATCGTTTTCATTACGTTTGAAAATAAGCGGTACATCATTTTCATCAGTTAATTTCAGCGGAATACCTTTTCCCTGAGGCACTTTATTGCTGAAAACGCGATAGGGTAAAACAATATTCTGTGCGTTTCCTGATGCAATTTCACTGTATTCAAAATTAAGTACTACGGCATCAAAATATATATCATTTCCTTGTATTTCAATATTTTGAACCTTGTTTGAAAAGCCTTGTTGTGCATAATCATAAAAACGGATAGTCATTTTTGTCTGATCGCTAAGCCGGTTATAATCAATTATATCAACTTCTGCAACTTTATAGCGTTGGTCTAATTGCTTTAAAATACTTTTCAGTTCACGGATTTTCTCCTGATTTTTCATGAAAGAGTCCATTGTTTCAATCCCTTTTGATATCCCGACAACAAAAACCAGAAATATCACAACAGCTAAAACAACCGGAACATTGGAGATTATTTTAAGGAATAAATTGGTCAAAACCCTGCCGGCAATAAATAACTTTTCAAGAAAAGGTACTCTGCCACCACCACCGATTGAGCCTACTGCTTTATATGCAAGACTTCTGGTTTTTATTTCATAATTTAAAACAAAAAGTACATATAGGACAAATAAAATCAATAAACTGATAATTCCTACTCTGCTGGTAAAAAAGAAAATAATCAAATTGGCAAAAGGTTTTAAAAACCAATTCATTTTGTTTAGAAACTCAATCGTTTGCTCCATGATATTCGTTTGTTAGATGATTAATTATTGGGTAAATTCGTCAGCTACAGTCAAATAGGCTATGTGTATATCGACAGTCTGTTTTTTATTCTTCAATAATCTCAATTCCTCCTTTTGTATGTACTACTATTGAATAAACATTCCCGGGCAAAAAGGAATTAAACTTTTTAATATCGTGTACCATATTTCCAAAATGTTCAGAAACAGAATCCAGTTGTCCGGTTTTTATGTTTTGATATACTTCTTTCAAACCTTTATACAGGTCTTTATTAATATCTTTATGGTAAAAAATGCCGGGATAACCTTCCTGATTATAAAACTCATATAAAATAATTCCATCATCAGCCGCTATTCTGTCTGTAAAAATTTTTGCAGGAAATGCCACATATTTGTCTTTTACGGGGACTACATAAAAATCAAACGAAAGTTCTTGCCCATTCAGTATTTTTTCAAAATGATTTATTTCTTTTTTATCTGCATTGTAAAATTTAACGATAATACTTAAACTATCCTCTGTTTTTTCGAGTATTTTAAATCTGACCGGTGTGTTTTCTGTTTGCAGCAGAGCGATATTATCTTCCAGTTTTTTGATTTGTTTTTCTTGTTTTTTAATACATGAAGTAGTAAAGACTATACCACTGATAAGGATGAGCAACAACAACTTTAAACTATTTTTTTTCATAATGGGGAGTTTAGGATTTATATTGCCAATTTATAAATTATGGGCCTATGTTAATTTAGGTGGGTAAAGATAAAAAATATTATATTTGGCTATGGAAAATTCAGTAAAAATATTTTCTCACAACCTATATGTG
>JALWNR010000509.1 GCA_027083715.1 Bacteroidales bacterium | reverse complement strand
GTATATAACTATGAAACATTAGAAATCTTTTAAAAAGCCATTCGGGAAAATACAGCAAAAAAAAAATCAATCTGACAGTTCTTTAATACACAATGCCAAGCTTTCCGTCCAATGTGGAATTTTAATATTAAAAGTTTTTTTAATTTTTGTTTTATCCATTACACTGTAAAAAGGACGTTGGGCTTTTGTCGGATATTTATCAGATGTAACGGGTGTTATTTTACATTTATTACCGGATAATTTAATTATTTCATAGGCAAAATCATACCAACTGCATACACCTTCGTTTGAAAAATGGTAGATTCCTGCAAATTTCCGGAAACCGTCTTGGCTTCGTAATACAATTTCAATAATTGCTTGTGCTAAATCTCTTGCAAAAGTAGGTGTTCCAATTTGATCAAAAACAACGCTTAATTCATCACGTTCTTTTGAAAGAGACAAAATAGTTTTTGCAAAATTTTTACCGTAAGGCGAGTAAAGCCATGATGTTCTTATGATAATAGTATATAAGTTTTTTAGAATGGCTTTTTTTTCGCCTTCATATTTACTTTTTCCGTAAACTGATACCGGGTTAGGTGTTTGTTTTTCATTCAGCGGTTTGAAAAATTCTCCGTTAAAAACATAATCGGTAGAAACTGTTATAAAGCCAATATTGTTAATATTTGCAACTTTGGCTAAATTCTCAACAGCATCTGAATTTACTTTATACGCAGTTTTTGTTTCATCTTCTGCCAGATCTACAGCTGTATAGGCAGCACTATTTATTATAAAATTGATTTTGTTTTCAGATACAAATCTTTCAACTGACTCAATATCAGTTATGTCCAGAGTATCAATATCGGTTCCGAAAAAATGTAAATCATTTTGCTGTTTAAACAGGTATTCGAGTTCACGGCCTAATTGTCCGTATGCTCCGGTTACTAATACATTCATTAATATGTTAAAGTTTTAAAATGTTCTTAAAGTAATCAATTGTTTTTAATAAACCTTCCTCCAGTTGAATTTTGGGCTCCCAGCCATTAAGTTTTTCTTTTGCAAGGGAAATATCCGGTTGTCTTTGCACCGGGTCATCTTCAGGTAATGGTAAATATACAATTTTTGATTTAGAACCAATAAGCTCAATTACTTTTAATGCCAATTCTTTAATTGTAAATTCATTGGGATTACCCAAATTAACAGGTCCCGTAAAATCATCGGGGGTATTCATCATCCTTATCATTCCTTCCAATAAATCATCTACATACTGAAAGCTGCGGGTTTGGTTTCCTGTTCCATATATAGTTATATCTTCGTTGCGTAAAGCCTGCACAATAAAATTAGAAACAACCCTACCATCGTTTGGGTGCATTCGGGGTCCATAGGTATTAAAAATACGAATAATTTTAATTTTAACCGCATTTTGGTCTTTATAATTCATAAATAAAGTTTCAGCACAACGTTTACCCTCATCATAACAAGCACGTGCACCAATCGGGTTTACATTTCCCCAGTAAGTTTCTGTTTGCGGATGTATGGTTGGGTCGCCATAGACTTCGCTGGTAGATGCTTGCAAAACTTTTGCTTTAATGCGTTTAGCTAAGCCAAGCGCATTAATGGCTCCCATTACCGAGGTTTTTATGGTTTTAATACCGTTATGCTGATAATGAATTGGTGATGCAGGACAAGCCAGATTGTAGATTTCATCTACTTCAAGATAAAAAGGCATGGTTACATCATGCCTTATCACCTCAAAATATTTGTGATCCAATAAATGAACAATATTGGTTTTTGAGCCGGTAAAATAATTATCTAATGAAATAACGTCATGTCCTTCATCTAAAAGCCGCTCACATAGATGCGATCCTATAAATCCGGCACCACCGGTTACTAATATTCTTTTCATAATATCTGATGGTTTACTACAAAATATTACGAATATACTGTTTTTCTTCCAATACTATAATAAGTAAAACCAAATTCTTTCATTTCAGCAGGTTCGTATATATTCCTACCATCAAAAATCAGTTTATTATTTAGCAGTTTCTCAATTACTTTGTAATTGAGTACCCTAAATTCATTCCATTCTGTAATTAAAATCATAGCATCAGCATCTACCAAAGCATCGTATTGGTCTTGTGCATAATAAATTTTGTCTCCAATACGTCTTTTTCCTTCATTCATAGCCACAGGGTCATATGCTTTTACATTTGCTCCGGCTGCCAATAGTTTCTCAATTAAAACTAAAGCAGGTGCTTCGCGCATATCATCAGTATTAGGTTTAAAAGCCAAGCCCCAAAGTGCAAAAGTTTTGCCTTTTAAATCATTGTCAAAATGTTTGGCTATTTTTGCGAAAATAACTGATTTTTGTCGATCATTTACACTTTCAACTGCTTTAAGAATATCTAAAGAGTAATTATTTTCATCCGAAGTTTTAATTAAGGCCTTAACATCTTTTGGAAAACAAGAACCACCATAGCCGGCACCCGGATAAATAAACTTAGGACCTATTCGTGAGTCGGAGCCAATTCCCTTACGAACCATATTTACATCAGCACCAACAATTTCGCAAAGATTTGCAATATCGTTCATAAAACTAATTTTAGTTGCCAACATCGCATTTGCAGCATATTTAGTTAGTTCTGCCGATGGAATATCCATAAAAAAGATAGGGTGATTGTTAAGTAAGAAAGGTTTGTACAATCTTTTCATGATTTTTTCAGCTCGCTCGGAATTTACTCCAATAACAATTCTATCGGGCTTTAAAAAATCAGTAACCGCACTTCCTTCTTTTAAAAATTCAGGGTTCGATGCTACATCAAAAGGAATATCTACTCCTCGTCTGTTTAACTCTTCTTGAATTACTGCACGAACCTTTTCTGCCGTTCCGATAGGGACTGTACTTTTAGTAACCAGCACCAAATAGTCATTCATATTTTGCCCAACCTCTCTGGCTACTGCCAAAACATATTGCAAATCAGCACTTCCATCTTCGTCAGGAGGAGTTCCTACGGCACTGAAAACTACTTCACAATTGTTTAAAACTTCTTTTAAACTTGTCGAAAATTTCAAACGATTTTTTTCTACATTTCTTTTAATCATTGGTTCCAATCCGGGTTCATAAATCGGAACAATCCCTTTTTTTAGGTTTTCAATTTTTTTTTCATCAATATCTATACAGGTAACATCAACACCTGTTTCCGAAAAACAAGTTCCTGAGACTAATCCCACGTAACCTGTTCCTACCATTGCTATTTTCATAAGATATTGGTATTAATGATTTTTTAATTTTTGTACAAAAATAGTTAAGA
>JALWNR010000508.1 GCA_027083715.1 Bacteroidales bacterium | reverse complement strand
ATTTGTACAGTATTTGTTAAATCAATCAGTAAAGAACAATAATAAACGGCATTGTCCCCGTAATTTAAAGATTTTGACATGAATCCGACAAAAGACAACGATATTATCATAAAATTTACGATTAACGGTATTGCTTTGGGAGTTCTTATCCGGCTTTTGTTTATAATCAACAGTCTTATTGTTAATGATTATGAATTTTCACTTTTTGGACTGTTTCAATTTTATAGAGAAAATCCTGAAAATTGGCTTTTTGATTTTATAATACTGGCAAGTGGTGCCTTAATAGGATATTTATTGGGGAGAGCTTACATCGATAAAAAAAACGAACTAGAAAACAGTTTACTCGCCGAAAAAGAACGAACTAAAAAAGTTTATTTATTTACAGAACACTTAAGAAAAGGAGAATATGCCGGTGAGGGGATTTTAGATACAAAAGACGAATTGTCAAAATCATTAATAAACCTACGTGACGAATTAAAATTAAAAGAAGAAGAAGAAAATAAAAGAAAAAAAGAAGAAGCAGATAGACACTGGATTACAGAAGGTCTTGCACTGTTTGGAGCCATTCTTCGTGAAACCAGTAATGATTTAAATCAGCTTTCCTACAAAGTGGTTAGCGAAATGGCTAAATATATGAATGCGCAAGTTGTTGGTATTTTTATTATTAATGATGAAAATCCGGAAAATCAATTTATTGAACAAACCGGTGCTTTTGCCTATGGACGTGAAAAATTTACCGATAAAAAAATTGAATTTGGCGAAGGTTTAGTTGGAGCTTGTGTTTTGGAGAAAAAAACTATTTTTCTTACCGAAGTTACCGATAAATATATTGAAATTACTTCAGGTTTTGGAAAATCAAATCCTAAAAGTGTGTTGATTGTTCCTTTAATTGCAAATGAAACAGATGTTTTTGGCGCAGTAGAAATTGCCTCCATTAGAGTTTTTGAAGATTTTGAACGTGAGTTTGTTGAACGAACAGCAGAAAGTATTGCTTCAACAATATCCAGCTTGAAAATTAATATGCGTACAGCTAAACTTCTGAAAGAATCACAGGAAGCCCGTGAAAAGATGGAACGTCAAGAGCGCGAGATGACTAAAAGTATGGAACAATTAAAGCATACTCAGCTTCTTGCTGCTAAACAAAGTGAACAATTTATTAGTTTTACAAATTCGGTAAATCATACTATGATTCGTGCCGAATACAGTATTGACGGTACGTTATTGTATGCAAATACCAAATTTTTAGATAAATTCGGTTATAAATCGAATAAAGAAGTTGAAGGAAAACCTATTTTTATGTTCATTCACGAAAAAGACCGTGAGTGGTTTGAAGATTTATGGAAGCGTTTACAAAGTGGTGGACATCATTACGAAGGCGATATGAAGCATGTATCAAAGCAGGGTACAGATGTGTGGACTATGGCTACTTATGTAAGTGTACGCGATAAAAACGGTAATCCGGAGAAAATACTTTTCCTTGGAATTGATACTACCGAAGCTAAAAAACAAAGTCTCGATTATGAGGGACAAATAAATGCTTTAAACCGTTCTGCCATTAAAACAGAATATAGTCCGGGAGGAAAAGTAATTGACTTTAACAAGAAATTTCAGCAGGCAATGAAATATTCCGACCAAGAGTTGGCAGACCATACAATTTTTGACTTTATTGACCCTGCCGAAGTTAATGAATTTAATATTATTTGGAAAAATATAATTGCAGGTGTACCTTTTGAAGGACGTTTAAAAATGCTCTCTAAAGAAGGAGATGAAAAATGGTTTCACGGAACATTTTCTACCGTATTGGATATGTATGGCGAAATTGCCAAAACCATTTACATCGGTTATGAAATAACCGGACAGATAAAAATTGAACAAAAAAACAAGGAACAAACAAAAATTCTTAAGCAGCAAGAAGAAAAATTGCAATTATCGCAAGTTGAATTAACCAAAAAACTACGTGAAGCACGAGAAGAAATGCGTATGCAATTCCGTGAAATTGAAACAGTGAAATTGCTTAACGAAAAAACACTTGAAGGGATGCTTGATGCTGTGGTAACCATCAATCAGGACAATATCATAAAATTCTTCAACAAAGCAGCAGAAGACCTTTGGTCAATAAACCGTAAACAAGTAATTAACCGCCATGTTAGTGAACTATTACCCGAAAGGCATTCTGAACTTGGAGATAATTACCTTGGAAACTTCTTTAAATATGGTGATGACACAATGCTTAATACTCGTACCGAAGTGTTTATTGTTGATAAATTTGGTGATAAAATAGGTGTTTTACTTACACTGTCCGAGGCTCAGATTGGAAAACGTTACAGTCTGACTGCTTTTATTCAAAAAATTGAAGTAGAATTATTCTAAGTTTTAATTTTTTTTATTCACAATATACAATATAATTCAGAGCTTTACCTCTCTGAAAAGCCTGTGTAGCGCAAAGTTTGTTAATAACTTTGTGTATAAACCCACATAGCTTTATTTGGAAAATTTTATATTTGCATTTTGCAAAAAGTGAAGCTATGGTTGAAAAATATTCAGAAGATACAATTAAAACCCTTGACTGGAAAGAACATATACGCCGCCGACCGGGAATGTATATTGGTAAACTTGGAGATGGTTCTTCTGCTGATGACGGTATTTATATCCTGTTGAAAGAAGTATTCGACAATTCAATTGACGAATACATGATGGGCTTCGGTAAAAAAATTGAAGTGAATATTACCGACCATAAAGTACGTGTACGTGATTACGGACGGGGTATTCCGCTTGGAAAACTAATTGACGTAGCCTCAAAAATGAATACCGGAGCCAAATACGATTCCAAAGTATTTAAAAAATCCGTAGGATTAAACGGAGTGGGTATTAAAGCTGTTAATGCGCTGTCGCACAGCTTTATAATAAAAGCTTACAGAGAAGGACAAGTTAAAGAAGTTCATTTTTCCGAAGGAGAAATTGTTAATGATTTTGAAATTCAACCAACCGACCAAACCAACGGAACAGAGGTAATTTTTATCCCCGATGAGAAACTTTTCGGTAATTTTCATTTCCTTTCGGATTATGTGGAAACCATGCTCAGGAATTATGTATATCTCAATTCAGGCTTATCCATATATTTTAACGGACAGCGTTTTTACTCAAAAAACGGCTTGCTTGATTTGTTGCAAGACAATATGAGCGGCGAAGGTTTGTACCCCATTATTCACCTGAAAGGTGAAGATATTGAAATTGCCATGACCCATGGCAACCATTATGGCGAGGAATATTACTCTTTTGTAAACGGACAACAAACCACACAAGGTGGAACACACCTTTTGGCATTTCGCGAGGCTGTGGCTAAAACTATTCGTGATTTTTACAAAAAAGATTTCGATGTATCGGATATTCGTTCGTCCATTATTGCCGCTGTCAGTGTAAAAATTGAAGAACCGGTTTTTGAATCGCAAACAAAAACAAAATTAGGTTCAAAAAATATGTCGCCCGATGGAGTTTCGGTACGTAATTTTATTCTGGATTTTGTGAAAAAATCACTGGATAATTACCTGCACAAAAATCCTGAAACAGCACAAATTATGCTGAAAAAAATTCAGGAATCGGAAAAAGAACGAAAAGCCATTTCTGGAATTAAAAAACTGGCACGCGAACGGGCAAAAAAAGTAAGCCTGCACAATAAGAAACTACGCGATTGCCGCATACACTACAATTCAAAACACGACCGACGAAGCGAATCCACCATTTTCATTACCGAGGGAGATTCAGCAAGCGGCTCTATCACCAAATCGCGCGAAGTGAACACACAGGCCGTTTTTAGCCTAAAAGGTAAGCCCCTGAATACTTTTGGCTTAACAAAAAAAGTAGTATATGAAAACGAAGAGTTTAATCTGCTCCAGGCAGCTTTAAATATTGAAGAAGGCGTTGAAAATATCCGTTACAATAAAATTGTGATTGCAACTGATGCCGATGTGGACGGTATGCACATACGTTTACTTTTAATAACATTTTTCCTGAAATTTTTCCCTGATGTGATTAAAAAGAAACATTTGCATATTTTGCAAACGCCTTTATTCAGGGTACGAAACAAAAAAGAAACAATTTACTGCTACTCGGAAGAAGAAAAACAGGAAGCCATAAAAAAACTGGGTAGAAATCCTGAGATTACCCGGTTTAAAGGTCTGGGAGAAATCTCTCCAAAAGAATTCGGGTATTTTATTGGTGAAAAAATGCGTTTAGAGCCCGTTCTGTTAAAAAGAGACGAATCAACCGATGATATGCTCAGCTTTTATATGGGTAAAAATACTCCTGATCGTCAGGATTTTATCATCGACAATTTGCGTATTGAAGAAGATGTTATTGAAGAAATGTAGCTTTTGAATATCAAAAAACAGACATTAAAACAAAGGAAGAACAAAAAGAAATCAATGGAAGATAAAGAAAAACAAGAAGGTTCAGAATACGAACAAAACGGTGAAATACACGATGTACGCTACATATCAGGAATGTATAAAACCTGGTTTTTGGATTATGCTTCGTATGTGATTCTTGAACGTGCCGTGCCGCATGTACTGGACGGTTTAAAGCCCGTTCAGCGTAGGATTTTGCATGCCATGAAACGGCTGGACGATGGCAGATACAACAAAGTTGCCAACATCATCGGATACACCATGCAATATCACCCACACGGTGATGCTTCCATCGGTGATGCACTCATTCAGCTCGGGCAAAAAGACCTGCTGATTGATCAGCAAGGAAACTGGGGAAATATTCACACGGGAGACAGTGCTGCTGCGCCGCGATATATTGAAGCACGCTTATCAAAATTTGCTTTGGATATTGTTTTTAATCCGAAAACTACCAAATGGAAACTTTCTTACGACGGCAGAAATAAAGAACCCGTTAATCTTCCAGTAAAATTTCCTCTTCTACTAGCACAAGGTGTTGAAGGAATTGCTGTGGGTTTGGCATCTAAAATTCTTCCGCATAATTTTATCGAACTGATTGATGCTTCCATCAAACACCTGAAAGGTGAAGAATTTGAACTTTTACCTGATTTTCCGACCGGAGGAATGGCTGATTTTTCAAAATACAACGACGGATTACGCGGCGGTAAAGTACGTATTCGGGCAAAAATTGAGAAATATGATAAAAAAACCCTCATTATCAAAGAGCTTCCCTTTGGGAAAACCACAGGCTCTTTAATTGATTCAATCATTAGTGCTAATGATAAAGGCAAAATCAAAATCAAAAAAATTGATGATAATACAGCCGAAAATGTTGAAATATTAGTTCATCTTGCTCCCGGAACTTCACCCGACAAAATGATTGATGCACTCTATGCTTTTACCGATTGTGAAATCTCCATATCGCCCAACGCAACGGTAATTATTGATGACAAACCACGCTTTATCGGGGTAAGTGAAATTTTACGATTATCAACAGAAAATACACTTAAATTACTGAAAACGGAACTGGAAATCCGTAAAGAAGAACTGGAAGATGACTGGCATAAATCATCTTTGGAAAAAATATTTATCGAAAACAGAATCTATAATTCCATTGAAGATTGCGAAACATGGGAAGAAATTATAGAAACCATTGACAAAGGCTTGGAGCCTTTCAAAAATCTTTTGCGCCGTGAAATTACCCGCGATGATATTGGACGACTTACCGAAATTAAAATTAAGCGAATTTCAAAATACGATGCTTTTAAAGCCGATGAGTATATAAAATCGCTTGAGGAGGAAATGAAAGAAGTGCTTTATAATCTGGAACATATTGTAGTTTACACAATTAAGCATTTTGAACGCATACGTAAAAAATACGGTGTAGGTAAAGAACGCAAAACCGAAATTCGGAGTTTTGATACCATTGTGGCAACAAAAGTAGTGGTTGCCAACGAAAAGCTCTATGTAAACTATGCTGAGGGATTTGCTGGTACAGGATTAAAAAAAGACGAATATATATCCGATTGTTCGGATATTGACGATATTATTGTTTTCAGAAAAGATGGGACTTATTTTGTTACCAAAGTTTCGGAAAAAATATTTATCGGAACCAATGCTATTCATGTAGCAGTATTTAAAAAGAACGACCACCGTACTATTTATAACGCAATTTATCGCGATGGCAAAACAGGTTATGCTTATATGAAACGATTTGCCGTAAAAAGTGTTACCCGGGATAAAGAATATAATGTAACACAAGGAAACCCAAACTCAAAAATATTGTATTTTTCGGCAAATCCGAATGGCGAAGCAGAAGTAGTACGTGTATTATTGAAACCACGTCCGCGCTTAAAAAAACTATCATGGGATTTAGATTTCAGCACACTAGACATCAAGGGTAGAAATTCAATGGGAAATATCCTCACCAAACATATGGTGCATAAAATTACCATGAAAGAACGCGGAACATCAACACTTAGTGGTATCGATGTTTGGTTTGACTACGATGTAAACCGCCTGAATACCGACAAACGCGGAGAATTACTCGGAGAATTTAAGGCAGATGATAAAATACTGGTTATCAGTAAATCCGGTTATTATCGATTGACCGATTATGAAGTTTCCAATCATTACGAAGATGATTTACTGGTAATTCAAAAATACAATCCTGATAAAATATTCTCAGCCGTTTATTTTGATAAAGAAAAGAAATTTTATTATCTGAAACGATTTGAAATTGAACCTACAGAGCGGAAAGCATGGTTTATACCCGAAGAAGAAAATGCAGCAGAACTGATTGCTGTTTCGCAAGATAAAAAACCGGTTTTACATGTTGAGTTTGGCGGTAAATATCAGGGACGACCCGAAGAAGATATTATTGTAGAAGAATTTATATCGGTAAAAGGATATAAAGCAAAAGGTAAGCGCATCAGCTCTTATGAAATATCCAAACTGGAATTTACAAAGCCGCTTGACCCGCCTGAAGAACAGGAAGAAGAAACTCAGGAAACAGTGATTGATGAAAATCCTGATATTAAAATGGAGGTTGAAAAGGACGAAACCGGAAAAAATGGGGAACAAAAAAGCCTTGATTTATTGTAGTTTTCTACTTTTTTGTTACTTTTGATAAGTAAATTGATTTAGGGCTAATCAGTTTATTCGTTAATTTCCTATATAACAATAATAATAGTTGGTTGATTTTCTTATGTTGCTGATAATGAATGGTGTTTTTTTATAGATCTTCAGCTACTGTCAGGAAAATATTTACTAAGCTATTATAAACTATTAAAGTAATATATTATGGCACGTGTTTTTATACTTTGGAGCGAAAAATACAATACGGGAATAAACATAATTGATGAGCAACATAAAAAGCTGATTGCCATTTTAAATTCTTTGTATGAATCCTTTGTTGACAGAACAACAAATGAAAAAATCAAAGAAATTGTAAAAGAAATGGCAGATTATACAGAGTATCATTTTGGTGTTGAAGAAAAATATTTTAAAGAATTTAATTATGAAAATATGGAGGAGCATATGGCTCAGCACCAATATTTTGTTGATCAGGTTAAAGAGTTTCAAAGAGATATGGAAGCAGGAAAAGTATCAGTTACTTTTAAACTAATGAATTTTTTACGCTCTTGGTTAATTGAACATATTAATGGCACTGATAGAAAGTATATTGCTCTTTTTAAAGAAAAGGGGCTTTAATGTCAAAGATATTTTTTGTATCAGCTCGGTTTAACCTTTTTTAAGATTAATTAACCTTTATTAACATTTTTCCGGTATATTCCTACGTAACTTTGCAGTGGTTAATATCTTATCTCGGGCATAATGAATATACAGGAAAGTAAAGTACAAAACAGGTTTCTTAATAATTTAAATAAACGTGAAGCTATTGATGTTTCCGATACCACCCAAAGGCTTTTCATCTTTCTGTCCGGATTATCCCAAAAACAAAAAGAAAAACTAATTGAGCTGCTGAATCAGGTGAGAAAAGTTCAGCAAAATAATATCAATACATTTCAAAAATCTCGTTTGATAAAAAATATTTTATGGACAGAGCAATCTGTTCAAACAAAACTGATTACAGGAAAGTTTTCGGCAGTAATTGCCGGAAGTTTCACATTTGGAACCGGAAGAATTGAAGATATCGGACTGGGTGGTGCATATGATGTTTGGGGGCTTTTAGCCAGTGAAAAAGGAGAAAAAATTATTGCTTCATTAATAAGTTC
The DNA here is from genome assembly GCA_027083715.1 of Bacteroidales bacterium. GTDB lineage: Bacteria > Bacteroidota > Bacteroidia > Bacteroidales > NBLH01 > NBLH01. The sequence continues at coordinate 5,265 of JALWNR010000508.1, read as the reverse complement.
AGTATGCCAATAATCTGTTTTTTTTTACTAAGATTAAAACAACAGGCTGATAGTGAGAAATATACATGTAAATCATGATGTGCAGAACAGACTATATTTTAAATAGTTACGAAAATTTAACAAACTATTATAATTACAGCCAAAAATTTTATGTAAATTTGCGCAAATTGTAAGCTTTATTGTACAAATTTACTATTATGATTAGTGATTATCAAACTGCCGTAAACAATATCCGTAGTATTCTGAAACAATACATTATTGACAGTAAACTGCAGTCTTTGGTTGTAGGACTTTCTGGTGGAATTGACAGTGCCCTGACTGCCGCCCTTGCAAAACCCGTTTGTGATGAACTAAACATCCCGCTATACGGACGCAGTATTACCATTGAAACCAACAAGCCAGATGAAATTGCACGTGCAAAAGCAATCGGAGAAAATTTTGTTAACGACTTTAAAGAAGTAGATTTAACCGAAGGCTTTAAATTACTGGCAAATCTAGTTACCGAAGAAGTCGATACTGATACAGAATCGCATGCCTATAAAATTCGCAGAGGAAATATTAAAGCCCGCACGCGAATGGTTTACCTTTATGATTTGGCAGCACGTTATCGCGGAATGGTTTTATCTACCGACAATTACACTGAGCTGTTATTGGGATTTTGGACATTGCACGGCGATGTTGGCGATTATGGCATGATACAAAACCTTTGGAAAACAGAGGTTTATGCAATGTCGCACCATATTGTGGAAAATTTAGACGATGAAAAAGCAAGAAATGCCTTACAATCTTGTATTGATGCAGTGGCAACCGATGGCTTAGGTATTACAAACAGCGATTTGGAACAAATTCAGGCAAAAAGCTACGAAGAAGTAGATCAAATTTTATTAAAAATGATATATAATACCGATGATTTTAAAAAATACGAAAATCATCCGGTAATTCAACGTAAAAAAGGCTCGGAATACAAACGGAATAATCCGTACAATATTCCACGTGAATTGATTACAGATGCACCTTTGTAATACCTTAAATGCAAATCAATAAAAAAGTTTAATATTATGATAATCAGGCTTTACGAAGAAAACCCGGCACCCAAGAGCATCAAACAAATAGTTGATGTTTTAAAAGAAGGAGGTTTGGTAATTTACCCTACCGATACGGTATATGGTTTGGGCTGTGATATTTTTCATCATAAAGCTGTTGAAAAGCTGGCTAAAATAAAAGGATTGGATGCAAAAAAAGCAAATTTTTCGTTTATTTGCGAGGATTTAAGTACCGTTTCGGAATATACAAATCCTATTAGCAATCATGTGTTTAAAATAATGAAGCGTAACCTGCCCGGACCTTTTACATTTATTCTTGAAGCCAACAACAATGTGCCTAAAATACTGAAAAATAAGAAAAAAACAATTGGTATTCGTGTACCGGACAATAGTATTATCCGCGAAATAGTAAAAGAACTGGGTAATCCTGTACTCACTACCTCCATACGCGATGAGGATGATATTATTGAATATACTACCGACCCTGAATTAATCCACGAAAAATATGCTGATATTGTGGACATTGTGGTGGATGGAGGATATGGAAATACCACCGCCTCTACAATCGTAGATTGTACAGGCGGTGATATTGAAATTGTTAGAGATGGTGTTGGTGAGCTGATTTATTAATTCTTAATCTACTTTTTTAAGGTCTAAAGCAAATGTTAAATTCCCGTATAATTTTCAGGAGTGATTTGTTTTAACTCCTGTTTTATTTCATCACTCACATTTAATGTATCAATGAATTTCTGAATCGCTTCTTTATTAATCACATCGTTTGTGCGTGTCAGTTCTTTTAGTGCTTCGTAAGGGTTTGGATAGTTCTCGCGGCGCAATATGGTTTGAATACCTTCGGCAACTACAGCCCAATTTTTTTCCAAATCGTTTTTCAAGACTTTTTCGTTCAGTACCAGTTTTTCCAAACCTTTTAATAATGATTCAAAAGCAATTAAAATATGTCCCATAGGAACACCTATATTACGTAGAACCGTAGAATCGGTTAAATCGCGCTGTAATCGCGAAATAGGTAATTTTGCAGAAAGATGCTCCAGAAAAGCATTGGCAATACCCAGGTTTCCTTCGGCGTTTTCAAAATCAATAGGATTTACTTTATGCGGCATAGCCGATGAACCAACTTCGCCTTTTTTAATTTTTTGCTTAAAATAATCAATGGAAATATAAGTCCAGAAATCACGAGCCAAATCAATGAGTATCGTATTTATACGTTTCAGATTATCAAACAAAGCAGCCAGATTATCGTAATGCTCTATTTGCGTGGTAGTTTGCGAACGTTCCAAATTTAAAACATGATTTACAAACGAATTGGCAAACTCTGCCCAGTCAATACCGGGATAGGCTACATGGTGTGCATTAAAATTTCCTGTTGCTCCGCCAAATTTTGCCGAAAAAGGAATCATGCGTAACAAAGCCAGTTGTTTTTGCATACGCTCCAAAAATACATCAATTTCTTTTCCCAATCGGGTAGGAGAGGCGGGTTGTCCGTGGGTTCGTGCCAGCATAGAAACATCCTGCCATTCGATAGCCAGTTCGCTGAGTTTGGTAATTAGTCGCTCAACGGCAGGATAATAGGCATAATTCATCGCATCTTGCAAAGAATATGGTGTTGCCGTATTGTTGATATCTTGCGATGTTAGCCCGAAATGGATAAACTCTTTAAATTGACTGATATTTAGGGTATCAAATTTTTCTTTGATGAAATACTCAACGGCTTTTACATCGTGGTTGGTGATTTTTTCAATTTCTTTAATTTTTTGTGCATCTTCTATTGAAAAATCCTGATAAATATGTCTTAGTTCTTTATAATGCTTACGCTCAAAATCTTTCAGTTGCGGTAAAGGTATTTCACATAGTGAAATAAAGTATTCAACTTCAACCAAAACACGATATTTTATCAGTGCATATTCCGAAAAATATTGGCTTAAAACTTCTGTTTTTTTACGATAGCGCCCATCAACAGGCGAAATAGCTGTAAGTTTATTCAGTTTCATTTTGTGCGTTTTAATTTTGCGCAAAGATAGGAATTAAATGCTTATAATGTTAAATTGTTACATTGCTAAATTGTTAAAACTTGGTACTGGGTACTGGGTTCTAGGCTCTGGGTTCTATGCTCTGGGTACTTGGTACCGGATGCTGGGTGCTAATTGTTAAATTGTTACATTGTTAAAACTTGGTACTGGGTTCTAGGTACTAGGTTCTTGGTACCGGGTTCTGGATGATAGGTGTTACATTGTTAAATTGTAGCGTTGTTTTTATAAAGTTTATAAAGTTAAAAGTTTGTAAAGTTAAAAGTTTACTTTCCACTTTCAACTTTCCACTTTCCTCTTCACTCCCAAACTCTTTCTCTGTTTGCTTTATCTTTATCTCTGAAAGCTTTATCCAAATCAATATCAAATTGATTGGCTAAATCGAGCAAATAACTAAATACATCGGCAAATTCATGTTCCAGTTCATCTTTTTTGTATTTTTTGCCCGGCTCGTGATATAAATTCATGCGGTTACGAATGGCTTTTGCCAGTTCGCCTACTTCTTCCGAGAAAAGCAAAAATATTTCCAAAGGGGTATTTTTATCCCATCCGCGCTCAGCAGCCAGTTCTTTAATGTAGTTTTGATAGTCAATCAAAAGTGCTTTTTCTTTTAAATGTGCCATATTCTTGTTAGTTTTTGGTAAAAATAATCATTTTCATTAAATTTGATTTGATAAGTTTAGCCCGAATTATTCATCACGCAAAGACACAAAAGCGCAAAGTGTAGATAAAGAGTAAGATAGCAAATCAAATTGGTTGAGCTTACTAATATTGAATATTTTGCACATGAGTTATTAATTCGCTTTCTCTTTGCGACTTAACGCCTTTGCGTGAAAATTCATGAATAATGCAGGTTAGTATAAAAACTCATTGTTTATGGATATATCGGTCAGAAGGCTTTGCTAATTAGTTGTTAATGAGTATAATGTTTTTTGCAATTTTAATAAAACAGCCGTCAGACTGCTTTTCAGACCGGATTCTTTGATTAATTAAATTTATGCTTATGAAAAAATTACATCTAATCTTATTTATTTTTCTTGCTTTTACAAGTAAGGTTTGGGCGCAAAATCAGGATAAAGATTTTTTGCGTATTGAAAAAATGACCCAAGATTGCATAGATAATCATCCAAGTACGCAAGGGGTGGCTGAATGTATGCTTCAAGAACAAAAGGAATGGGACAAAGTATTGAATAAATACTATAATTTATTAAAAGCCGAACTTTCGGAAGAAGGGCAAACAGCCTTGCTGAATGCACAACGTGAATGGATAAAAATGCGCGATAAAGAATTTGCTTTTATCGATCAGTTTTATTTTGGCGAAATGAGTGGCACCATGTATATTCCTATTGCTCAGAGTGCCAAATCGGAAATAATTCAAAAACGGGCATTAAGGCTAAAAAGCTATTATCAGGAATTAGTCGGCGAAGGTGATTATTAAAAAAGCCATCAGTTTGTCTGACGGCTTTATATTTTCTTTTCCGGTTTTATTGCAAATACTGATTAATCAGTTCGGTAAATTGCGGATAAAACTTAAAAGCAAACATGCCTGCAAATGCCAGAACAGCAATTAAAATTAAAATGTTTACTACAAGATTGGTTCCGGCTCTGCGGTTTGATTTTTTAAGTTTCGACAAAATTTCTTGTTGAGAATCATCGATGGTTTTAATATCTGTACCTAATTGAACTTGAACTTTATTCAGTTGAACCGCAGCATTTTCCAGATTTTTTAAACGAGTAGGAAAATCCACTTCTTGAATTTCCTGATTTAAGGTTGCTGTCGATTTTGCCAAATCCATATAACTGTCCATCAGTTTGCTGATATTGGCAACCTGCTTACCGTGTTTTGTGGTTAAATCTGTAATTTGCTCATCATTTTTTTTGATGGTATTTTCCAGCAAAGTATTATTAGCCTGCTGTGTTTTTATGGTTTCAACATGATATTCGGCAAAAATTTTCCGTATTTCTTCGGCTTGATTTTTAAAATGTACCGTAATTTCTTCCAGTTTTTGTTGGGTATTCTTTTCCGAACTGCTTAATAGCTCGTCCACTTTTTTTCGCACATAGTCCAAATGACTTTGGTATTTGCTTTGAACTTCGCGAATAGCTTTAATCACTTCATTTGCAGTACTTCCTGCTTTTTCAATCTGGTTCACCGCATTATCTAATGCCGATAATTC
>JALWNR010000507.1 GCA_027083715.1 Bacteroidales bacterium | reverse complement strand
GGTTCTGCTCCTGTTGCTCAAATTGATGTGGCAAATACTCAGTTAGACCCCACAAACAGCAGTCCGGTAAATTTTACAATTACTTTTAACGAAGCGGTGATTAATTTTGACAGCTCAGATATTCAGTTGGGAGGTACTGCAGGTGCTCAAACTGTTCTCCTAACAGGTGGTCCTCAAATATTCAATGCAGAAGTAAGCGGAATGACCGGAGATGGTACGGTAATCATTAATATACCTGAAAATGTATGTAATGATTCTATTGGAAATTTAAACTTAACCAGTCAAATAATAAAGAATCAAATAAATTATGATATAACAAGACCGGGGATTGAAGTGGTGAGGGAAACAGGACAAAATAATCCGAGTAATGATACAATTATTTCTTTTAAAGCTATTTTTACAGAGCAATTGGATAATTTTGTTCCTGCAAATGTGAAATTAAGCGGAACAGCCGGTGCAAGCACACTTAATTTAAGAGGTGGACCTAATGTTTATACCATTGATGTTTCAGGAATGACTTCTGACGGTTCAGTAATTGTAAGTATTCCTGAAAACGAACTGGCTGATGCTGCCGGAAATATGAATACTGCTTCTGTTAATACGGATAATCAAGTTATTTTTGACACAACACCCCCTTCAATAGTGATTTCTTCGACCGAAACGGGGCAAACAAATTTGATGAATATTCCTTTTACTGTTGAGTTTTCAGAATTTGTTAACGGATTTTCGGAAAGTAGTATTAGCATAAGCAATGGAAGTATTCGTTCGTTTATAGAAGATATTAGCGGAATAAGATGGTCAGGAATAATAGAACCGGATGCACCGGGAACAATATCTGTTTCAATACAGGAAAATACGGTTACTGACAAAGCAAACAATGCAAATACAGCATCTAATGTTTTTAGTATTGATTATGTTTATATTAATCATAGTCCAATTGTTGAAAATCAGCATTTTAGTATTGCAGAAAATAGTCCGGAAGGTACGTTTGTCGGTACTGTTTCAGCCAGTGATCCTGATGGTGATAATTTGAATTACTCAATTGTTTCAGGAAATGTTGAGGATGTCTTTGAAATTGATGAAACTACCGGTGATATCCATTTAGCAGCAGGAAAAACTTTAAATTATGAAATAATTCCTGAATACAATCTAATTATAACTATAACAGATGATGCTGTTGAACCCGAATCAGTGAATAGTAAATTAATTATTTCAGTACTTGATGTGGCTGAAAAATTTTTAGCAAATAATATTATTACTCCTGATGATGCACGGAACAAATATTGGATAATTAAGAATATAGAAAATTATAAAGATTTTGAATTAATTATAAGAACAGCAAGCGGACAAATTGTTTATCAAACAAAAAACTATAATAACGATTGGGATGGCAGGTATAACAATGGAATTTTGCCTACCGGAACTTATTATTATATATTGACTAATCCGGAAACAAATCAAAAATATACCGGATTTATTAATTTGATACGAAATTAAGTTCGTTTTTTTGTGGGAAATAAATGTATTTATGCTTTTAATATGATATACAGATTTTATCTGAAATTTATATATGGTGTTGTTTTAGTATTTTTTTTGTTTACAGCAAATAATGCATATGCACAGAAATTTTATGAAGGTGTATTGTATCCTTACAATTACTATAATTTAAATCCGGCATATACCGGTTATGAAAATACTACATCTTTACTTTTAAATTATCGCAGTGCAAGTACTGCTATTTCCGGAATGCCCGAGCAAATTATGTTTGGTATCCATTCTCCGATTTATGATAATATGGGTTTGGGTTTGCGAATTGAAAATTACTCCGAAGGTTTGTTTAATTTTCTTTCAGGACTTATTGACTATTCTTATCGTGTAAATATTGATAAAAGGCAATCTTTACGTTTTGGCGTATCTATAGGCTATTCAGCCAATTCAATAGATAATTCAAAAATAGTAGCAAGCGACCCAATGGCAATTCTTGAAATTGCATCGGAAAATTTTACAGGGGTAAAGTTTATTACAGCTGCCGGTATTGTTTACAAATTCCAAAAAATTGAATTTTCGTTAGCTTCGCCACGCCTTTATGTCTCCTCAGGCAATTTTAATCCGGTTTTTTCTTCTGCAATTAATTACCGTTTTAATTTGATGAATAACCAAATTAAACTAACTCCTTTTATATATGCTTTATACGGAAAGGACTTATCTTTTGTTTATGATGTAATGCTTATTGCCGATTACAAAAATAAATTTCAACTTGGTTTAGGATATAGAAACAGAAAAGCAATTATTTTATCAACCGGAATTAATTTTTCCGGTTTTAGAATTAATTATGCTGCCGATATTGGAGTTAGTAAAATTGCCAGTATTTATAATGTGCTTCATGAGGTATCAATAACTTACGGAATAAACAATGAAAAAAAAACAATTCAGGACAGTTTATTTAATCCGCCGTTGATTGTTAAATCTGATACAATGCAAAATAAGCACACAGCAGCAGATTCCTTATCGATTGACAATAATTTAGTTATAACAGACAGCAGTACTGTACATGTTGTAAATAAGCAATTTGAAAAAACAGACAGTTTGAATATCGGTATTGCCGAAAAAAATCAGATAAAAGAGTCGGTAGTTGTTGAGATAAGTACCGGAATTTATATTTTTAATACCGATATAGATACTACCGGTTTGAAGGAAAATGAATTGGATAGCCTGATAAAAAATATGCAATTAAAAAGTAATGAAAAAGAGCCGCAGACTGAGGAGCTTAGTGTAGGTATATACGATATTGAAAATATTGAAAAAAATACAGATATTAATGAAATTGACTCGATAATAGCCTTAATGAATATTTTGCAGAATAATGAAGCATCTGAGCTAAAAGAACAAGACGAAAACTTTATGGATCAATATTTTACGATTCTCGTTGATATTAATAACAGTACCGATGCCATGAATAAAAATATTGAATTATTGGAAGATTTTGATGTTAAAAAAGACACTTACGGAAGATTGCTTTACACATATGGTAAGTTTTTAACAAAAGATGCAGCAGAAAAATCAGCAACTAATTTGAAAAATAAAGGGTTTAAAATACTTAAAATAACCCAAACCGGAAAACTATGATTTATATCTGAAAATCTATTATAATTGAGTTGATTGCGCTTGCTAGATTTAATGTTATATCTGATTTATTTTTAAATTTTTGTTTTATACTGAGTAATTTGATTGTAAAGCGGGAAATTATTATATTTGACATTATTTTTTTCCATTTTTTTTAACTATTAATTTTTTTGTATGCAGATTTTA
>JALWNR010000506.1 GCA_027083715.1 Bacteroidales bacterium | reverse complement strand
GATTACACAGATTTTACCGATTAACACTGACGCTCTAAATAATAAATCTGTGAACATCTGCATAATCTGTATCATCTGAGTTTCTATACATTGTTTTGCATAGCTAAACAGCAGCGTTAATCCGCTTGTAACCCGTAAAGTTTTTATTTTATTAAAAATCAGCTTTTTTACTGCTTGTAAAAAGAAATAATAATAAGTACAACTTGCTAATAATCAGTGCTGTTTTAAATGAGAAAGCTGAGATTCTAAAAATAAAACCCGACTGCTTTGGCATGTAATAACATAATACGGTTTACCGGCTCAAAACACTCAGGTGTTATCAAAAATTGTAATTTTAAACTACACTTTATCTTTATTATTCCAGGTGAGGACAATAATACCTGCCCTTGCAATTAAAAAAACAATAATACCAAAAATAGGGGCTAAGAGTGAGATTTTTAAGCCTCCGGCAATCAGTCCTGGCGAAATATTACCGCCTACTTTTTCAATGCTGTAGAAGGGTTTGATTTACAGGCAGTTGATTATTTGCTAAAACCTGTTTCTTTTGAACGCCTATTGCAGGCAATTAACAAATACATGGATGAAAATATTCGTTTTAAAACAGAAAGGAAAGAGGAAAACTCAAAGGATACCATCAGCAATTTTATTTTTGTCCGTTCCGAACGAAAAATGTTAAAAATAAATTTTTCAGATATTCATTACGTCGAAAGTTTAAGTGATTATATAAAGTTGCATTTGTCTGGCAAGACAGTAATCGTGCGTGAAACAATTACAAATATTGAAGCAAAACTGCCCAAACAGGATTTTATAAGAGTACACCGCTCTTTTATTGTTTCCATAGCAAAAATTGATTTGTTTACCAATGAATATCTGGAAATAAATGGGAAAATGCTACCCATAAGCAGAACCTACAAAAATAGTGTGTTACAAAGATTGGAAAATATTTAGTGAATTGTTCTTAAAAATAATTTATCTTTAAAGCTTTAAAATCAATTAAAATTTAATATTTATGAAAAAGATATTATTTATTCTTACAGGCTTGATAATTAGTTGGTCTGTATTTGCACAAAGTAAAACTTTTTCTCTTGATAATTTGATAAATTACGGTTTGTATCCGCAAAACCTGAATGGAGTAAAGTGGCAAAATGATCAGAACTTTAGCTATGTGGAACAATGGTCGAAAATTGTTACTGAAAATGTTGCTTCCGGTGAAAAAACTACTGTTTTTAGTATCGTGGATGCCAATAAAGTATTAAAGGCTGCTGGTTTACCTCAACTGCAGTATATTGCAGATTATGATTGGTATGCAAACGATGCCATATCCTTTGTAAGCAACAACACCTACATTGTTTACAATATAAAATCAAACAAAGTGGCATTTTCGGTAAAAACCGATGAAAATGCAAAAAATATTAAAGCCTGCAAATACAATCATTCGGTAGCTTTCACCATTGATAATAATTTGTACATTGCCAATAAAGGAGGCAAAAAGGCAGTTACCAATGATGCTGATAAAGGTATTGTTAATGGCGATGCATATGTTCATCGTCAGGAATTTGGGATTGATAACGGGATTTTTTGGTCGCCCAAAGGCAATTTTATGGCTTTTTACCGTAAAGATGAAACGATGGTTGCAAACTATCCTTTGGTAGATATCAGCACACGCATTGCTATCGAAAAAGATATTAAATACCCGATGGCGGGTGAAACCAGCGAGCAAGTTACTCTGGGTGTTTATAATCCGGCTACAGGAAAAACCGTATTTTTAAAAACCAAACACGATGATCACTATCTGACACGCATTACCTGGGATCCAACAGAAAAATATATTTATATTGCTGAACTGAACCGTGGGCAGAACCACATGAAAATGAATAAATACAATGCCCAAACCGGCGAATTCATTGCTACACTTTTTGAAGAAAAAAATCCGAAATGGGTAGAGCCGGAACACGATATGATATTTTTGAGTACAAAACCCAATCAGTTTCTTTGGTACAGTGAGCGCGATGGCTACAATCACCTTTATCTGTATAATACATCTGGTAAATTAATCAGGCAAGTAACCAAAGGGGCATGGATTGTTACGGATTTTCTGGGTTTTGACTTGAAAGAAAAAAATATTTTTATTGAAGCCACCAAAGAAAGCCCTATTGAACGACATATTTACAAAGTAAATATCAAATCGGGGAAAATGATTAAACTAACTGCCGAAGCAGGCACTCATCATGCAATTTTCAACAAAACACATAGCTATTTTGTAGATAAATACTCAAGCACAACAATTCCTGCCAAAGCTGATTTGCTAAGTGCTGGCGGAAAACTTATCCGTAATGTATTAACTGCCGCTAATCCGTTGAAAGATTATAAATTAGGCGAAATGGAAATTGGTACTTTAAAAGCCGCTGATAGCAAAACTGATTTGTATTATCGCTTAATCAAACCCATCGATTTTGATCCGAACAAAAAATATCCCGTAATTGTTTATGTATATGGCGGACCTCATGCTCAGTTAATCAATAATCGTTGGATGGGCGGTGCCGGACTTTGGGATAATTATATGGCTCAAAAAGGCTACATTATGTTTACCGTAGATAATCGTGGCTCAGCAAATCGCGGATTTGAGTTTGAGAGTGTTATTCATCGGCATTTAGGGCAAAATGAAATGGCTGACCAAATGGAAGGAATTAAGTTTTTAAGTGAATTGCCTTACGTTGATATGGACAGAATTGGAGTAGATGGTTGGAGTTTTGGCGGTTTTATGACTACCTCCTTAATGGTAAATCATCCTGAAACCTTTAAAGTAGGTGTAGGAGGTGGTCCGGTAATCGATTGGAAATGGTACGAAGTAATGTATGGCGAACGCTACATGGATACCCCACAAGAAAATCCCGAAGGATATAAGCAATCCGGTTTATTGGATAAAGCTAAAAACCTGAAAGGACATCTGCTGCTTATTCACGGAACACTTGACCCGGTGGTTGTTTGGCAACACAGTCAATCTTTTGTTAATGCTGCAATCAAGGCAAATGTTTTAATGGATTATTTTATTTATCCGGGACATGAGCATGGAATAGGCGGAAAAGACCGCTTAAATCTTTATAAAAAAATCACCCGATATTTTGATGATCATTTATAATTGATACAAGAGGTTGCTACAAAAGCAGCCTCTTTTTTGATTTACAGAAGTATTTTTCAATAAATGTATTGAGCAATTAATCCGTTCTGATTATTCAAAACATTTAATACTTAATTAATATTTTAACACTCAATATTCAATTTTTCCAGTCCCAGTAACTAATATACCAT
>JALWNR010000505.1 GCA_027083715.1 Bacteroidales bacterium | reverse complement strand
TAGTAATAGATGTTAGGGAATCGGAAACCGTAATAGCACTACTTGAAGATAAAAGACTGGTTGAATTAACCAGAGAAAAAAATAATAAAAAATTTTCGGTTGGAGATATTTATCTCGGAAAAATTAAAAAAATAATGACCGGATTGAACGCTGCCTTTGTAAATATTGGTAGTGAACGTGATGCTTTTTTGCATTATCTGGATTTAGGACCACAATTTAGGTCGCAGCAAAAATACATGAAGCAGTGCATTGCTCAAAACAAACGTATCCCATTACATAACTTTCAGCTTGAAGAAGACATCAACAAGTATGGAAAAATAACAGAACTGTTTACTCCCGGACAACATATTTTAGTGCAAGTAGCCAAAGAGCCCATTGCAACAAAAGGACCACGAATTACCTCTGAAATTACCATAGCAGGGAGAAATCTGGTTTTAATTCCATTTTCAAATAAAGTTTCAGTTTCGCAAAAAATAAAATCTCAAGAAGAGCGTGAGCGTTTAAAAAGGCTCATATTGAGCATTAAACCAAACAATTACGGAGTAATTGTTCGTACAGTAGCTAAGAACCGTAGGGTGGCAGTTTTGCATTCTGAGTTAAATGAACTCATTGATAAGTGGGAGACCCTGTTTTTGAACATCCAAGGAGTAGAACCTCCGCAGTTGGTACTAGGCGAATTAGATAGAACATCAGCCTTGCTCAGAGATATTCTAAACAATAGTTTTCACAGCATTTTTACCAATGATGTGAATCTAAACAGAGAAATTAAAGAGTATATTGAGACCATTGCTCCGGAAAAAAAGAAAATCGTTAAGCGTTTTACCGGAAGAACTCCGATTTTTGAGCATTTTGGAGTGGAAAAACAAATAAAAGGACTTTTCGGAAAAACGGTTACCATTAAATCAGGTGCTTATCTGATAATTGAACACACAGAAGCACTTCATGTAATTGATGTTAACAGTGGAAACCGGACACGTAAAACCAACGATCAGGAAACCAATGCCTTAGAAGTAAACATGACTGCAGCAGAAGAAATTGCACGTCAGCTTCGTTTACGTGATATGGGTGGAATTATTGTGGTAGATTTTATAGACATGCACACAGCCGAAAACAAACAAAAGCTTTTTGAAAAAATGAAAGAAGCAATGGCTTCGGATCGTACCAAACATAATATTCTGCCTTTAAGTAAATTTGGTTTGATGCAAATTACCCGCCAACGCGTAAGGCCGGAAATGAATATTGAAAATGTTGAAACTTGTCCTACTTGTGGAGGTACAGGCGAAATTACACCCAGTGTATTGGTTGCTGATGAACTTTTTAATAATGCTACTTATCTGGCAAAAAATTACAAATCCCCAGTTTTCGTTTTAAGACTGCATCCATATATTGCATCTTATATTACAAAAGGTATTTTCTCAAAGCGTCTAATTTGGTCGTTAAAGCTCAAAAAATGGATTAAGGTTATGGAAGACCCTTCCTACCCTCTTCTATCCTATAATTTTTTTAATCTAAAAGGAGAAAAAATTGATTATTAAAAAAAGCAGCTTAAAAGCTGCTTTTTTTAATTTGTTTTTACAATTACCCTTTACACCTGTACTCAATTATCCCATTATACCTTTATTCCATCATCCACTCATCCGATATATTTCATAAAACTAATTTTTAAAAAACTTATGTCGTGTCAAGTGTGCTCGGTGACATAAGTTGTAGAAAATTTCATTGCCCCGAAAATCGGGATACTCTTACAAAAAACTTAAGCGGTTTAGTATATCTCCAAAAATAAAGATAACTTTTTGCACATAACAATAATAGGGCTGGAAATATATTAGGATGTTAATAAGTGTTAAATGCCCAATAACAATTAACCAAATGTGATTTTTTTTGATATATTCGCAATATTATAAACTTTTATGAAACAAATACGATTATGAGAAGAGTACTTTTTATTTTATTTGCGGTATTTTTTGTAAATATTCTTAATGCACAAATCATAAACCCTGTAAAGTGGACATACAGTGTAAAACAACTTCCAAACAATGAAGCAGAGTTAATTTTTAAGGCAAAAATTGAACCTGATTGGCATTTATATTCTCAATTTTTTGAGGATGGAGGTCCTGTAAAGATGACATTTTCATTTGAAAAAAGTGACGCATATCAATTATTAGGAAAAGTTCAAGAATTTACACCCAAAACAGAACATGATGATATTTTTGATATTGATGTTCAATATTTTGAAAATCAAGCTAAACTTGTTCAAAAAATTAAAATATTAAGCACAAAAGATTTTGTTGTTCGAGGCGAAATGGAATATCAGGTTTGCTACGAAGATAAATGTGTGCTTTTTAATCCTGATTTTGAGTTTCAATTAAAAGGAGCGGTGAAAAAGTCAGAGCAAAAAACGGAGACGAAAAGCTCACAAGAGGAAACTACAACAGAAGTAAAACAAAATGAAGCAAAAGATTCTGTAAGTGTAGAAGTAGAGAAAGTGGACTTGCAACAAGTAGTTACAGAAGAGGATACAGCAGAGCATATTACCCCTGTCACCAACGTATCAGATAAATTAAACATTGATAACGGCTCGCTTTGGTGGCTATTCTGGATTTCTTTCCTTGCCGGATTATTAGCAATTCTTACTCCATGCGTTTTTCCAATGATTCCAATGACTGTAACATTTTTTCTGAAAGAAGGTGAGAATAAGGCAAAAGGACGTATGCAAGCCTTGTTTTACGGTTTTTCTATTATTTTAATTTATACAGTAATCGGAACATTAGTGGCTGTTTTGTTTGGAGTTAATTTTGCCAACTGGTTAAGTACTCATTGGATACCAAACGTATTGTTTTTCCTCATTTTTATGTTATTTGCTGCATCATTTTTTGGTATGTTTGAAATTGTTATGCCAAGTTGGTTGGTAAACAAAAGTGTTGAAAAAGAAGACAAAGCAGGTTTTATGGCTCCGTTTTTCATGGCTTTTACTTTGGTTTTGGTTTCATTTTCGTGTACAGGACCTCTGGTAGGCGCTATTTTAGTACAATCAGCAGGCGGTGCTGTACTTGAACCCATTATTGGAATGCTAGGCTTTTCATTGGCTTTTGCATTACCTTTTACCTTATTTGCATTTTTTCCATCATGGTTGAGCAATTTACCAAAATCCGGTGGATGGTTAAATTCGGTAAAAGTAGTACTTGGCTTTATAGAAGTTGCACTTGGCTTTAAATTTTTAAGTATTGCCGATCAAACATATCATTGGGGAATTCTTGATCGTGAAATTTATCTGGCAATATGGATTGTTTTGGCAATTTTGTTAGGAATGTATCTGCTGGGAAAACTAAAATTTGTGCACGACAGTGATGTACCCTATTTAAGCGTTCCCCGTTTTTTCCTTGCAGTAGCCTCTTTCACTTTTGCAGTGTATTTAATTCCCGGTATGTGGGGAGCACCATTGAAAGCCCTTTCAGGATATTTACCCCCTATGTCGAGTCATGATTTTGATATGGCTGAAATTATTCGCGAAAATAATACGGGAGCAATTGCAAACTTTGAAGAGAATACCCTTCCTGAAAAGCCAAAATACAGTGAGTTCTTACACCTGCCCCACGGTTTAAAAGGCTATTTTGATTACGAACAGGCTTTGCGTGTAGCTAAAAAACTGAACAAGCCCTTGTTTCTAGATTTTACGGGACATGGATGTGTAAATTGCCGTGAGATGGAAGCCAATGTTTGGGCAGCGCCCGAAGTATTAAAGCGCTTAAAAAATGATTATGTTATTGTGGCTCTATATGTTGATGACAAAACAAAATTACCGGAAAATGAATGGGTTACTTCAACTTTTGACGGAAAAGTAAAAAAGACCATCGGTAAAAAATTTGCTGATTTTCAAATCACTCGTTTTCAGGTAAATGCACAGCCGTATTATGTTTTGCTTGATGCAAACGGAGAATTACTGGTTCAACCGCGTGCATATGATTTGAACGTAGATGATTTTGTAGATTTTTTAGATAAGGGTAAAAAAGAGTTTGAAAAAAGAAATAAAAAATAACGATAAATTAAACATTAAAAAAGCGTAGCTCGATAGAGTTACGCTCCTGTTTTAATTTTTGGGACACCCTAACAATTTTCAGCACTAATTTGAACAAGAAATACTATCGGATTTATTTTTCTTTTTAGGTAAAAACATTCGCAAATATGGTACGGGACACCTTTTTATAAAGTGCGAAAAACAGGAAAAAGCACCAAAGGTGCATTAATCATTAGCCCTGTCTGTTAGGGCAGGGTTCTGGTATATTGCATTACCGTAAAGCACCAAAGGTGCGTAATAATTAATCCCAAACATATTTTTCATTATAATCAATTTTATATTTTTTTAGAAATGCCCTGTATTCGTCTTTAAATGACTTTTTTTCGTGATGTTTTTCTTGATTTCTAATATCCTCTTCTACAATCCCAATTTCTGTTGGATTAACAGAAAAGGCACCATATCCTTTTTGCCAATAAAAATTTTGATAATGTTTACCTTTTGTTTTTATCCATTTTGAAGAATGTGATTTTATCTGTTCTATTAGCTTCATTAGTGCTATTTTTTGTGATAATAAACATAAAATATGAACATGGTCTTTGTGTCCGCCAACAATTATTGGTTTACATTCTTTGTTTTTGCATATTCCGGCAAGATAACCAAATAGTTCGTTACTGATATTTTTGTCAATAAAAGGATGTCTGTCTTTTGTGCTAAATGTTATGTGTATATAATTGTAAACTAATGATTGTGGCATAATACTTTGTTTATTAAGTTAATCATTTAATTACGCAC
Organism: Bacteroidales bacterium; assembly: GCA_027083715.1. Classification (GTDB taxonomy): domain Bacteria; phylum Bacteroidota; class Bacteroidia; order Bacteroidales; family NBLH01; genus NBLH01. The sequence goes on along the minus strand of JALWNR010000505.1, from coordinate 8,648 downwards.
CTTTGGTGCTATTTTTACTACGATTAGTATTTGACCATATAATAATTCATTATATTTGGTGCTGTAACTAGCAATTTGCAATCACCAGATTTTCGCAAAGGATAGTCCTTTACAAATGGTTAGCAAGGGTACAGGAGCAGTATCCCACACTCTTCTACTATTGGCAGTTTGGATTTGTCTATTAACAAGCGTATTTTTGTATAACAAGAGCCGTTGATGGGAGACTATCATATACGGTTCTGTGAGAGGTTTGGGGTGAAATTCCCCTTGCTTACTCGATTTTAAACCGTTAGAAACCTTTTGCTTTTAAATCCTTAACCAACTCAATAAAAAAATAGTTTGCATCAAAACTGCTTTGTTGCGAAACAAAACGCATTCCTACAATATCAAAGTGTGAAATTCCGTAGTCATCACTGCTTTTAACCACACCTCTGAAATTACCCCATCGATAGGAATGTTTTGAAACGATACAATCATTTTCTCCTTCTGCTTTTGCCATTAGTTTGTACTGAATGCGCACATGCCATGCAGGATAATCTTCGGTAACAAGCCCGCCGTAGCTTTGATAATATACCGAAGGTATATCGGGGACAGATCGGTTAAAATGCTTCATATAAGCTATTGTCAGCTCATTACTTGCCAGATAAACGTTCGGGTTTTTGTCTCCGAGCAACTTTGCATATTTACCAATTATTTTTAGACTCCAATCCAGCATATTTTTGCGCTCTAAAAAAGCAAGTATTGTATCTGCCATTGCACTTCCGCGATGAGGCGAAGCAAGAGTAGTCAGGCAGGCAACTTTATTGCTCATTCCCAGCTTAGTAATGGCATAGCGGCTTTCCAAACCACCTTTGGAGTGTGCTATAATATTCACTTTTTCGGCTCCGGTTTCTTTCAGTATTTTATCAATCTGTTCTTTTATGATTATGGCATTTTCGGCATGCGAGTTAAATGCATCCTGATGTGCAAGATATACTTTTGCACCGTTTTTTCTCAAAACTTTAGGTATTCTGCTCCAATATTTTACCAAAGGAACATCATCACGAAATCCAATACCGTGCACCAATAAAATAGGGTATTTTGTGGCGCATTGGTTTTGTGTTTCCGGTAGCTTATTGCTTTTGCAGGCAATAAAAAAGATTAAAATACTTATGATAAGTCCGTATTTTTTCATTAGGACAAAGTTATAATTAATTCTTGTTTGTACGAAAAATGACTTTTTTATAAAAAAAAATCTTTTTTTTAGGGTATTTTAAGGTTGATTTGTATTTAATTTAGCGTACAATAAATAACGATTTTGATAGGGTTAAAATGGCAGATATAAAATATGAATTTCGGATAGAGCTTTTAACTATTAGGATTTTGAGGAAACTGTAGCTTAAAGGCTGCTGCTATTAATAGAGTATGCCGGGTAATTTAATAAATAGCCGTATGCTTTAGCTTATGGTTTAATAATTGATAAATCAACAGGATTTAGCCTAAATATGATAATTAGTATCTTTAAGAAAGATTTTTTTAGTGTTTTTATATTTTATTGTTACTCTTAATGTTTCAGCCCAAAATAAATGGCAAATTGGTGCTAATATCAGTCCCTTATTTTCTAAATATCATTATTCGGACACTGAGGTCGAAAACAATCCTTTAACTGAGACAAACAGCCGTTTAGGGTTTTCAACGGGCATAGATGCATATCGTGTATTCGGAGAACATATAAAAATAAAAACCGGTTTAAGTTTTATATATAGAAATTACAGGGCTAACATTATTTCCGGCATGGGCGATTATGAAAATATTAATAAAAATATTTATTCCGTAGGTCTTCCTTTGGGCTTGCAATATTATTTTAAGATAAAAAAACATCAATTCTTTTTTTCTACGGTTTATGAACTTTCTTATATGTTTAAATCGGTGGATAAAATCGACAGCCAAAAATACAGCAGAACTTACAGTACTAGGAATTTGGATACTGAACTATTCTTTGGCGCAGGATATTTATTTAATTTTTCTGACAAGTACCGGTTTTTTATTCAACCGGAATATTCGCCACAGATTTTTTATGACGATTATAATACTTTTCGCATAAATTTTGGGATAATATTTTAAGCAATGCGTTTTTTTATTCTACTGTTTTTCGCAAGTGTTTTTTATGCTTGCGAAAATTATATCGAAATAGAGGTTCCGCCACTCGAAAAAAAGCCGGTACTTAATTGTTTATTTACCGAAAATCAGCCTTTTAATCTACGCTTAAATATGAGTGCCGATATACAGGATACAAATCTGATATTTATAAAAGGAGCTAAAATAAGTTTGTTTGCCGATAATAAATTTATTGAGCAATTGCAAGAGATAGATAGTGGGTATTATATTTCAACCTACAGGGCTCAAAAAGGAGTGCTTTATCGTGTCGAAGCAAATATTTCCGGCTATCCGGTATTAATAGCAAGCGACAGTTTGCCACAAGAAATAAGCCCTGCTCAAATTTATTTTCAAAAAAATGCAGTTTACGATTTTGGCAGTTCCTATGCTCAAGCCTATATCACTTTTTACGACCCTCCCGAAAATAATTATTACGAAGTGGGTTTATCGGCAAAATATGTCTATTATGCCGATTGGGACGGACAATATCACGAAGTGCATGTTGATGATAATATTGCCTACTGGTTAATTGATGATGATGCACTTAATAACGAGGAGATTACAGGATGGATTGGTGCTGTATTGTTTACCGATGAACTTTTTAATAACAATAAGTATCAACTAAAACTACCGGTTAAAGAAATGTATGATAATGCGCATTATTACGTGCGTTTCAATTCGGTAAGTCATCATTATTATAAATACAAAAGCATTATGGATAAACATTTGTTCAATCAGGGTGGTTGGTCTTATGATGGGCTTTTATTAATTGATGGCGGAAATCCCGTATCCATGTACGGCAATGTTGAAAACGGATATGGTATTTTTGCCGGATATATTTCTGAATTTATTGAAGTTACAGATATTAGAGAATAATGAAAAAACAGATTTTTCTGCTATCAATAATCTTTTGTTCAATAAATATTTTTGCACAAAAAATAAGCATTAGCGGATACATTAAAGATGCAGCAAGCGGTGAAGTTTTAATTGGTGCAAATATTTATGATAAAGACACTTATAAAAATACTGCAAGCAATAATTACGGCTATTACAGCATTAGTTTTCCTGTGGGCGATACCATAAATCTGGTCTTTTCTTATGTGGGATATATTAAACAATATAAACAACTGTATTTATTGAAAGACACGGTTTTGAATATCAGTTTAAAAATAGGAAAAACCATTGAAGAAGTTAAGGTTACGGCAAAACGCAATATCCCTGTTGAACAAAGAACGCAGACAAGTATTGTTGAAATTCCGATGAAAAACATAAAACTGATGCCGCAACTGATGGGCGAAAGCAATTTATTAAAAACCATTCAAATGGTGCCGGGTGTAAAACGCGGAAACGAAGGATCAAGTGCTATATATGTGCGTGGCGGTAGTCCCGATCAAAACTTGATATTGTTGGACGAAGTACCTTTGTATTATGTGAGCCACTATGGTGGTTTTTTCTCTATATTTAATTCAGATGCCATTAGCAATGTTACGATTATTAAAGGCGGGTTTCCTGCTCGCTATGGCGGTCGCTTGTCATCGGTAATTGATGTACGGATGAAAGAAGGCAATAAACAAAAATTTCAAGGTACTGCTACTATTGGGCTGATGTCTTCAAAAGTGTCTTTTGAGGGACCCATTGTTCAAGGAAAAACATCTTATATTATTTCGTTAAGGCGTTCGTTTTGGGATTTGCTTGCAAGTGCTTATTCTTATTTGGATAATAAAACAGCACGTGGCTTCTCGTTTTACGATATTAATGCTAAGATAAATCATGAGTTTTCAGGAAAAGATAAACTTTATTTCAGTATTTATAAGGGAAATGATAACTATTACACAAAAATAAATGATAAAAAAGAATTTGGATATACATTCAAAAATACTACAAAATGGGGAAATTGGGCATCTGCCATTCGTTGGAACCATTTGTACGGCAGCCGTATGTTCAGTAACTTTACATTAATTTATTCAAAATACAAATTAGGCTATGAATCGAATTATAATACTACCGGAATAGAAGAAAACAGTAATTTTAATTCATGGATTGAAGATGCAGGCGCTAAAATTGACTATGAATTTAACACAACTTCCAATCACCGCCTACGTTTTGGGGCATCTGCTGTTTACCGTACCTTTAATCCGGGTATTTTTAATTATTACACCAAAGATTCTACAGGATATGCAATTGATACCACTTATGGGTCAAAAAAAGTTTATTCAACGGAGCTTTTTGCTTATTTCGAAGATGAATTTAAGATAAGCCGCCGTTTTTCAGTAAATACAGGCATCCATTTTTCACAATATTTTGTTAAAGACAATATGTTTTACTCTTTTGAGCCACGCATGAGTGCTAATCTACTGATTGCAAAAACAATGTCTTTAAAAGCATCATTTGCACAAATGCAGCAGTATATTCATTTGCTTTCAAGTTCCGGTATTGGAATGCCTACCGATTTGTGGGTTCCTTCAACAAAATTTGCCATTCCCGAACAATCGGCACAAGCAACATTTGGTTTTGCCAAAACATTTTACCAAAAACAATTTGAATTAAGCGTGGAAACTTACTACAAAACCATGAATAATTTAATAGCCTATTCCGAAGGTACCGGATTTTATACCGGCAAGGACTGGCAGGAAAAAATTGAAACAAACGGCAAGGGACTTTCTTACGGTATTGAATTTATGGCGCAAAAGAAAACAGGCAGATTAACCGGATGGATTGCTTATACATGGTCAAAAACTACACGACAATTTGAAAATATTAATAAGGGGAAAGAATATAATTTTCGTTACGACCGCCCCAACGATGTGAGTATTGTACTTAATTATGCAATCAATAAAAAGTGGGTATTTTCTGCCAATTGGGTATATAGTACCGGAGATGCTTTAACTTTGGCGCAAGGAAAGTATGATATGATAAATAATATGTACGATCCGTGGACATTGCAAAATATTTTTCAAACTCAAGCTCATATTTATGCCGGTCGTAATAATTTCAGAGGAAGAAATTACCATCGTTTAGATATCGGTTTTAATTATACAAAAAAGAAAAAGAAAGGCAATGCCATTTGGAGTTTCAGTATTTATAATGCGTATAATCGCATGAACCCTTCATATTATATGTATGGCGATGATTCTGATAATAATAAATTAATAATGGTTACCGAATTTCCGTTTTTACCTTCGGTAAGTTATTCTTTTGTATTCTAAAATACAGTAATAGTTTATGGTGTAGCCCTATGAAATATGTTTGGGATTAATTATTACGCACCTTTGGTGCTTTACGGTAATTCAATATACAAGCACCCTACCCTAACAGACAGGGCTAATGATTAACGCACCTTTGGTGCTAACACATTATTCGTATAATATTTAACAAAACCGGATTACTCATTAATGCACTGCTGGTGTTTTTGTAGTAAAGATCAGCACCAAAGGTGCGTAATTAGTAGCATAGGGTGTAGCCCTATGATTAATAATCGAAATCAAAAACAAGCACCAAAGGTGCGTAATTTGTGAATATTTTTACTGAAAAGAAAAATAAATCCGATAGTATTTTGGTACAAATTATTGTTAAAAGTTGTTGAGGTGTTTCAAAAATCAAAACAGGTAACTTTGCAAGTTATACTAAACAGCTATCAAAATACAGAAAATAATTTTGAGTAGGTTTAGTTAATGCCGGCCGACTAACAGTTTCAAAACAAAAGCTTGCGAATTGTTTTGATATACTTGTTAGCAGGTCGGTATTATTCATCACCCAAACAATACAAAAAACCATCTCTTGATGCAATATAGATTCGTTTATTATAGACAAAAGGAGTCGATTCCATAGAGCCGATATTGGTATAATGAGCAAGGAGTTTGAACTTCATTTTTTCATCGTGCTCGAACAAATAAAGTCCTTTATAAGTAGCTGCAATAATTTTATTACCTACAATAACGGGTGTAGAAATAGACGGTCCTGTTTTGTATTTGAAAATCAACTTAGGTTTTTTATACTTATGTTTTTTATTGGGACCTTTTACTTTTATGCCTTTTACAATTTTTTCAGTATTAATCACATATAAATTTTCATCTATTGCGACAAAAGCTGCTGTATGCGGAATATTTTCCGTAGGAAAATATTTGCCTGTACTTAATTGAAAACTATCTTGATTTGCCAGATAATAATCGTTTATACCCACAGAGCCGATAATACCTCCGTGCCAAAAAACAAAGAATTTATCTTTAACGGGAAAATACCAGATAACTGAGCTGTCAGCAGATCTAGACGGGTCGAGCTTAAAAACACCACCTTTTCCGTTAATGTATTCTTTTTCGAGGGACACTAAAATGCAACTATCATGCGTAACAATTGGTGAGCCGTCCATATCAGAGCCTGTGAAGAATTTCCAGTCCAATTTTTTTGTTTGCAGATTGTATCCGTAAACATGCCCTGAACCGGAAGTTACATAAACTCTGTTTCCCAGCCTGCTGGGTGAGGATTCGGTAACCAGATTGCCACGGTGTTTTATTGCATCTTTTTTATCGTACAAAGTATCCTGAAAAATGATTTCCGGCTGGATAATTCCGTTTCTTAATTTGGCTTTTGCCGGATCGGGGTTAAAAATGGTAAAAAGTGCATTTTCCAAGCCAATGTATGCAGTATCGTTAATAATCAGAGCGGAGCCGTCCACATCGCGGCTGTAGCTTCGGGTGCGTGTACTGTTTAGCTGCCAAAGTACTTTTCCCGAAATAAAAGAAATTGCCCGATAACTGGGTACTACTTTGCTACTCAGGTTTTTATTATTGCCTTTTCGGCTGCCTTGCATGATGATGTAGCGCTCCGTAATGGTATCGGCATACGGATTAATCCAAAAAGTACCGGTACCTTTTAATACATCATCAAATTTATATTTCCAGATAGTTTTTCCGGTTTTTGCATCTATTTTTTTTAAATAATGGGCAAAAGTTCCTTGTATCAGGTATAGGTTTGTATCTTGTTTAATCATTAGCGGTTGTCCTGTCCAGCCCGCACCCGACCACTTTTTTAATGTACTCCCTACGCGTGTGGTTCCTGTCCCCAGCTTAGTTCTCCAAATCAATTTTAGTTTTGAGGGTGCTTCATTGCCGTAATAGTTTCTTTTTTCGTTACCCAAAAAAGTAGGATTAATAATTTCTATTTTATCAGCTAGTAGCAGTGAATCTTTAATGCTTATTTTTGGAATAGCTATTGTATCTGTAAATTTTTCAGTATTTTGCTCTTTGTTTTCAGTGTTACAAGCAAAAAGTAAACTGTAAATAATAGAAAAAGCCCAAATAATGGGCTTTATACTTTTTTCAAACATCATTTTTATAATTTATTCAAAAATATGTGTTGTTGCTGTTGATGACATTTTTATCATTTCATCATACTCTTCATCTGTTAAATCATTATAATAAAAATTAACAGGATTAACTGGTTTCCCATTTATTCTTACTTCATAGTGTAAATGAGGGCTTGTCGATAATCCGGTACTGCCAACATAACCAATAATGTCTCCACGTTTAACCTTTTGTCCGGGTTTAACAATGTATTTATCCATGTGTCCGTATAATGTCAAGTATCCGTATCCGTGATTAATCCGTACACAGTTTCCGTAACCACCGGCCCAATCGGCACGAACAACTACACCATTTCCTGCTGCATGAATAGGTGTTCCGCGTGGTGCTGTTAGATCAACTCCTGTATGTAATTTTCTGATTTTATAAATAGGATGAATTCTGTATCCGAAAGCTGAGCCAAAACGGGTTAGTTGGTCAAGTGCAATCGGCTGGATTGCCGGAATGCTGGCAAGCATTTTTTCTTTATCTTTTACTAAATCAATAATTTCATCGAAAGATTTTGATTGAACAACTAACTGTTTTGATAAAATATCTAACCTTTTGGCAGTGTTGGTTAAAAGTTCTGCATTTTCATATCCTCTATAAGCTTTATATCTGTCTGTACCACCAAAACCAGCTTTACGAACAGATTCAGGAATTGGGTTTGCCTGAAAGATTCTCCGGTAAACATTATCATCGTGTTTTTCAATAGCTAAAAGTTTATGCTCTGCTTCAGTCATTTGGGAGTGGAAACAAAAAAGATGAAATGGTAAAAAGTAAAACTCCAATAATCATTGAAGCGGCAAATCTTGGTAAAAAATATTTATAAATACTGGTTTTTAAATCGAATTCTACCTTTTTATATTCTAATGTTTCCGGATCAAACTGAAACTTATACTTACCCATTTTTTTCTATTTTTTAAAGGAATTTGATGTTTATTCCTATTAAATGCAAAGCAAATGTAATAATTAATTTTAATTATGCAAGTGTTTTTTGTTTTTTTTGTCAATAAAACTGTACTTTTTTCAGGTTCAAAAATCGTGCCTTATCTTAGGTTGTTTTTTTATTTGTATTTAATGTATTGATATTTAATGTGTTATGTGAACTTTACTGAGTTTTGTGTTTTACAACAAAAAAATTAACTTTTTATTAACAATTTGCCGATATTAGAG
>JALWNR010000504.1 GCA_027083715.1 Bacteroidales bacterium | reverse complement strand
AAAGAACATCTTGCTGAAAAAGCAAAAAAAGAAAAACAACTTAAAGAGCAAGAACTATCCTTAACAGAAAAAGCAAAACAAAAAAGAGACGAAATTTACAAAGAACGAATTGCTAAAGAAAAAGCTGAAAGGGAACGATTGGAAAAAGAACGCCAAGAAAAGGTAAATGCAGAAAAAGAACGAATTATCAAAGATAAAACAGAAAAAGAGCGGCTGGAAAAGGAACGTCTTACAAAAGAAAAATTAGAAAAACAACCAACAACCAAAGAGAAAGTAGAAAAAGATAGTATAGAGAAAGAACAAAAAAAGAAAGAAGCTGCTGAAAAACTTAAAATTGACAAACAAAAAGCCGAAAAAGAACGATTGGAAAAAGAGCGTCAAGAAAAGCTAAGAATTGAAAAAGAACAACTTATAAAAGAAAAGGCAGAAAAAGAAAAGCTAAAGCAAGAGCAAATTGCTAAGGAAAAAGCAGAAAAAGAGCAGCTGGAAAAGAAACGGAAAGAACAAGAACTGGCAAAAAAAGTAGCTCTGGAAAAAGAACGTATTGAAAAAATGCAAAAAGAACTGGAAGAAAAAGAAAAAATTGAAGCCAGAAATCGTTTAATGGAAAAATATAAAAAACAAATTGAAGTATTAGTATCTAACAAACAATGGGATATGCTTTTTGACGCTTGTAATGAAGCAATAAAAGAATTTCCATATTGGGAATGGCCTTATTACCGCCGAAGCACTATGCATGGAAATAGAGGACATTTTATAGATGCTATTGAAGACTGCAATAAAGCCTTATCAATTAATCCTAAACTTACTGATGCTGTATATAATCGGGCAACGGCAAATTTTTATCTTCAAAGATACGAAGAAGCTCTGGAAGATTATCAAAAATGTATTGATTTGAATTATAAAAACAGTGCAGAGGCATATTTTAACAAAGGTTTGTGTTTTCAAAATCTAAATCATCCCAAAAAAGCATATCGCGAATTTGTAAAAGCTAAAAATTTAGGAAGTATTAAAGCAATTGAAATACTCAATTCAAAGTATTAGTATTAGAATATGTAACTTAATTACAAATCGCCTGTGTTGGCAGATAGATATACAAGCTATTATATATCAATATTTTACACGGATACTATTCTAACCGCAATAATTCATAAAATTCTCTTTATGCAGATACGAGGCACCGAATTCCGCCGACATATCTTTATATTTCAAGGAATTCGTAACGAAGTAGATGCGTGAAGAGAATTTCAAGCAATACCCAAGTTTGAGTGCGTTTGTTTTGTAATAAAACTTACTTAATGTATTGATAGTAAATATATTGTAATATAACTGTAACAAAAGCGGTGAATTTTGCGGGCTAATACATCTACATTACAATTAAAATACAATGTAGTGAAAAACGGACATTCATAAATTATTTTTCTACTTTTGTGCTTCAATTTAATCAGCATTGAATGACCGATAAGTTTAAAGACATCAGAATAAGCAATTACAGCTATAATTTACCCGAAGAACGCATTGCAAAATATCCATTGAATGAGCGTGATGCATCGAAACTTTTATATATTGAAAATAAGGAGATAAAACATACCCGGTTCAAAAACCTATCTTCTTTATTAAAAAAAAATGATTTATTGATTTTCAATAATGCTAAAGTGATACAAGCCCGTTTACATTTTCAAAAAGAAACCGGCGCCAAAATTGAAATATTTTGTTTGGAACCTCATGAACCGGCAGATTATAACTTGTCTTTTCAAGCAAAAGAAAAATGCAGGTGGAAATGCATGATCGGTAATTTGAAAAAATGGAAAACAGGAAGTTTAAACAAACAAATTACCATTAATAGTACGAACTACATTTTATCAGCAAATAAAATTGGCGAAATCAATAATTCCGTAATTGTTGAATTTAATTGGAAACCGGAAAATTGCACATCCGAAAAAATTAGTTTTGGGCAAATACTTGATTATGCAGGAAAAACACCCTTGCCACCTTATTTGAACAGATCGGCAGAATTAAAGGACAAAAGTACTTACCAAACTGTATATGCAAAACATGAAGGCTCAGTAGCTGCACCTACGGCAGGATTACATTTTACTGATGAAGTATTTAATGATTTAAACAACAAAGGCATTACAACATGTGAATTAACTTTGCATGTTGGCGCAGGAACATTTCGCCCTGTGAAAAGCGAAACCATTAAAGGACACTCAATGCATGAAGAACATTTTAGAGTGGAAAAATCATTTCTGAAAGAAATGACCGAGCGCAAAGGCAGGCGGATAGCTGTAGGAACTACCTCTGTGAGAACTCTGGAAAGCTTGTATTACATAGGAGTAAAAATATTACAAAATCCTGATTATCAAGAGGAATTATTTTTGTCGCAATGGGAAGCTTATGAGCTACCTGATAAATTTAGTGCGGAGCAATCATTTGGTGCACTAATCGAATACATGGATAAAAAAGGGAAGGATTATCTGGATGCACGAACACAAATTATAATTGTTCCCGGATATATTTTTAAAGTAATTGACGGATTAATTACTAATTTTCATCAACCGCAAAGCACCTTGTTATTATTAATAGCAGCTGTAATAGGAGAGAAGTGGAAAAAAGTGTACCAATATGCAATGGAAAACAATTTTCGCTTTTTAAGTTATGGCGACAGCTCTTTGTTTCTTGTACAAAAGGTATTTGCTAAAAATTAAATCTGCAAAAAGGCATATCAGTTTTCAAAACCAATATACCCATTTACAAATATTTTCTTAAAGATTTTAATGATCGTGATCATGCCCGTCATGGTGTACATGACCATGTTCTAACTCTTGTGCAGTTGCTTCTCTTATGGAAAGAATAGCCCCGGAAAAGAACAAAGTTTCACCAGCCAAAGGATGATTAAAATCTAACTTTACAGCAGTATCACTAACTGAAACCACTTTACCGTTGTAATGATTTCCGGCTTCATCACGTAGAGGAATAAAATTACCGATTTCTAATAAACCTTCTTCAATTTTTCCATCCACTTCAAAAGCATTCATCGGAATTTCAGCAATATTTTCTTCATTTCTATCACCATAAGCTTCATCGCTGGTAAGCATAAACTCAAAAGTGTCATCCGGAGAAAGACCACTGATTTTTTCTTCAAATTTTTCTAATAAATGACCGTTTCCGTATATAAAATTGAAAGGATTGCTTTCCTCAACAACTTCAACAACATCTCCGTCTTTACCATTTAGTCGTAATTCGTAGCGCATCGAAACGACTTTATTTTTTTCTGCAATCATTGTAAAAAATATTAATATTATAGAATAATTG
>JALWNR010000503.1 GCA_027083715.1 Bacteroidales bacterium | reverse complement strand
TCCTTGGTTTATGTTAAAAAATACCTCTATTTATTAAAATTTTGTTCCTAAAACCATAATAAAAACCTAATTTTGCATAAATCTAAATTTGTGAGATATGTATAAGTATTTTATTTTATTTATAATGATTTTGAGCTCTTTTCAGCTTGAAGGACAAGAACATAAAGCACAGGCTGAGATGATGTTTAAAGATACTTTACATATTTTCGGCAAAATCTGGTACCAAGGAAATGCTGAATATGATTTTGTATTTAAAAATACAGGAAAGCTACCATTGATTATAAGTGATGTGAAATCCTCATGCGGTTGCACTGTCCCGGAATGGAGCAAAGAACCTGTTTTACCGAAAGAAAAGGGAGTTATTAAGGTTAAATACGATACCAAGCGTATCGGTGAATTTTATAAAATTATAACCGTATATTCTAATGCATTAAATTCACCTGTAAAATTATATGTACAGGGAAATGTCAGAGTTACAGATTAATAAACATTAAAAGCAATAATTAAAATTACAAAATCATGCTTAAACTTTCAATAAGAGCACACAAAATGCCCGCATCGCCAATCAGACGATTGGTGCCATATGCCGAAGCTGCTAAAAAACAAGGAAAAAAAGTATATCATTTAAACATCGGTCAGCCCGATATTTTTTCACCACAAGAAGCGCTTGATGCAATTCATAATTATCAAGAGCATGTGATTGAATATAGCCACTCTGCAGGTAATGAAAACTATCGTAAAGGTTTGGCAAAATATTATCAAAATATTGGTATTAATGTAGATCACACCGAAATAATGATCACAACAGGTGGTTCGGAGGCAATTATTTTTGCCATGCTTGCTTGCATGAATCCCGGAGATGAGATTATTATTCCTGAACCATTTTATACAAATTATAGTGGATTTGCTAATGAAGCCGGTGTAAATGTTGTACCCATTACTTCAAAAATTGAAAATGGTTTTGCTTTGCCTCCAATTGCTGATTTTGAAAAAGTTATTACAGATAAAACTAAAGCTGTTATAATTTGTAACCCCAATAACCCTACGGGTTATTTGTACTCAAAAGAAGAACTATATCAGCTAAAGGAACTGGCATTAAAGTATGATTTATTCGTTTTTGCTGATGAGGTTTATCGTGAGTTTGTTTATGATGGTGAAGAACATTTTTCGGCAATGCAGATTGAAGGTTTGGAACAGCATGTGGTTTTATTCGATTCTGTTTCAAAGCGTTACAGTATGTGTGGAGTGCGTACAGGATGTTTGGTAACTAAAAATAAAGAAGTTTATCAGACCGCTTTAAAATATGGGCAGGCTCGTTTAAGTCCTCCATCATTAGGACAATTAGCCGGTGAAGCTGCATTAAACACACCCAAGAAATATTTTGATGATGTTTATAATGAATACATTAAGCGGAGAGATTTTGTTATTGAGGCTTTAAATAAAATTGACGGTGTTTTTGCACCCAAACCCAAAGGTGCATTTTATTCAATTATTCAATTACCCGTAAGAGATGCCGATCATTTTTGTCAATGGCTTTTAGAAGATTTTGATTATCAGGGTGAAACAGTTATGCTGGCACCTGCGAGTGGTTTTTATGCTACTGAAGGTCTGGGAAAAAACGAAGCACGTATTGCCTATGTTTTAAAAATTGAAGACCTTGAAAATGCAGTGAAAATCATTGAAGAAGCACTGAAAGTTTATCCAAACAAAGTAAGATAATTAGAAGTTGGATAATGGGTGATTTTACGACCAATTTCTAATGACTGATTAACTAATACACCAATATACATTAGTTGAATACAGAATTTTTTATAGCAAAACGACTTTTTTCTGCCGAAGAAAACAAAAAAAAACTATCTAATGCAGTGGTTAATATAGCTATTGTAGGGATTGCATTGGGCATGGCGGTTATGATACTTTCTGTGGCTATTGTTACCGGATTTAAACAGCAAGTAGGTGAAAAAGTCACCGGTTTTGCCTCTCATATTGTTATTACTGATTACAGTATAAATACCTCGTTTGAAACAATACCCATTGAAAAATATCAAAAGTTTTATCCTGATATAGAGAAAGAAGAGGGAATTGAACATATTCAAGTTTTTGCATTGAAAGCAGGAATAATTAAAACTAAGGCAGATATTCAGGGTGTTGTTTTGAAGGGCGTAGGAAGTGATTTTGATTGGAGTTTTTTTAAAAAAAGTATTGTTGAAGGAAATATTTTTCATGTAAATAATCAAGACAAAACCGATAGTGTTATTATTTCGCAATATATTGCCCGATTATTAAAACTAAAAGTTGGCGATCCTTTGTTTATGTATTTTATCAACAAAAAAACGAAAACAAATAATCCGGTAAAACAAAGGCGCTTTATAATAGCCGGTATTTATAATACGGGACTAGTAGAGTTTGATAAAAATTTTGTTCTTTGTGATATCAGGCAAGTACAAAAACTCAATGAATGGACAAAAAGTCAAATCTCCGGTTTTGAAATTAATATTGATAATTTTGATGATTTGGAGACCATGACCCGCTTGGTATATGAGCGAACAAATTCAGTTTATGAAAAAGGCAAAAAACAATTATTGGTAAAAAACATTAAAGACAGTTATCCGAATATCTTTGACTGGTTGGAACTTTCCGATACCAATGTTTGGTTAATACTTTCCATTATGATTTTAGTGGGTATTTTTAATATGATTTCGGGTTTATTGGTTATTATTCTTGAACGCACTAATATGATTGGTATTTTAAAAGCAATGGGTGCAAGAAATTATAATATTCGTAAGATTTTCTTATATAATGCTGCTTTTTTAGTAGGTAAAGGTATGTTATGGGGCAATGTAATAGGAATAATACTTTGTTTAATTCAATATCAATTTCAAATCATAAAATTAGATCCTGCAACTTACTATATTAGTGCGGTACCTATAAATTTAAAAATTTTACATTTAGTTTTTCTTAATATTGGAACTCTTGTTGTTACAGTTGCTGTATTAATTTTTCCATCCATGTATATTTCAAAAATAAGTCCGGCAAAAGCAATACGATTTAGTTAAATTAATAGTTTCAAATGTATAGTCCAGGGCAATCACTTTTAAAATATTTGTTTGTGAAAAACCGTAGGTTTGGTATATTGTCAAAACATGAACAAAATGCCATAGGCATAAAACTAAGACTGGTGTCATACCTACGGTATTTATTAAAATAACATGTAACAAATACCGGATTTATACCGATTGGTTAATTTGTAACAGAAAAAATTTCTGACAAATAATCCATCGGCATAATACTTTTTCCTTTAAAATATTTGGTACTACTGCAAAGTTAGTGGG
>JALWNR010000502.1:496-3333 GCA_027083715.1 Bacteroidales bacterium | reverse complement strand
TACCTACAAAAAGCAATATTAACAGGGATTTTATCCTATTTTAAATAATGTTTATAAATTAATCATGTTAATATAAATTTCTTTTATACATTTGGTGTGAAAAAACACAAAAATAACAGCTGCAACACAACAGATCGTAAATATTTGATTTTTAGCAATATATGCAAAATAAATATAAAAAAATAATCGTATTATTATTCGCAGTAATTTTTTTTGTATCCGCAGTAAAAGGACAAGTAGAAGAGCGATTTGAGCGCTTAACTCGTTTAAATGGTTTATCACACGATAATGTTTATGCCATAATCCAAGATAAATATGGATTTATGTGGTTTGGCACTCAAGATGGGCTCAATAAATATGACGGTTACACCTTTACGAAATATTACCACGAAACAAAAAACGATAACTCATTAATTTCCAGCAGTTTTGGACGTATTTTTGAAGACAGTGAGGGCAATCTTTGGTTTGGAACCTATTTTAGCGGTTTAGACTGTTACGATCCAATTAAACAAAAATTCAAACATTTTATTCATGATGAAAATGACACAAACACCATTAGCAGCAATCGAATAAGATGCATCACAGAAGATAAACACGGATATATCTGGGTGGGAACCTCAGGAGGAGGACTTAACCGCATAGACCCTTTGACCAACGAAATTGTTCGCTATCAAAACAAACTTAACGACTTAAACTCTTTGGCAGATAATAATGTTAATTCAATTGCATTTGATGAAAACGGAAATTTATGGATTGGCACCGGAGTTGGACTGGATGTTCTAGATGTGGATGCAAATCTTTTTTCGCATTACGAATTAGGCAAAGAAAGTTTTGATGACAATAAACAACTTCCGGTAAGAACGCTAATAATTGACCACAAAGGTATTTTATGGATAGGCACCACCGACGGACTGTTTGTTTTGGATCCTTTCTCCAACGAAATAAGAGAGTATAATCATGATTTATCAAACCCTAATAGTATAAGCAGTTCGTATATTAATGTAATTTTGGAAGATTCGGAGGGAACTATTTGGGTAGGTACTGAAGGTGGAGGTTTAAATAAATACATTCGCAGTAAAAATATTTTTGTCAGCTACCAATACGATGCAACAAATCCATACAGTATAAGTAGCGACAGAATTTGGTCATTGTTTGAAGATAAATCAAAAATTTTATGGATTGGAACAAAAAGTGGCGGTGTAAACAAATTAGATTTAAAACGTAAAAAATTTTACAATCTGGCATTTAATCCCAAAAGCAAAAAAAGCATTCCACACCCTAGTGTTTCTGCAATTACCGGTGATGTTTCAGGTAAAATATGGATTGGTACAGATGGTGGCGGCTTATGTGTTTTTGATTCCACTTTAAATGAATATATAAGCTTTCGTGCACATCCGAAAGGTAAATTAAGTTTAAGCGACGATGAGATTTGGTCTATATTTTCAGATTCAAAAGGACGTATTTGGGCTGGAACCCACAGTGGAGGGCTAAACATTATCAGCAATGAAAAAGGTAAATATAAAATTGACAAATTTCTTCACCATGCAAAAGATACTACGGGTTTAAGCAATAATCAAATTAATGCAATTACAGAAGATAAAAACGGAAATATTTGGGTTGCTACACGAAACGGATTAAATGTTATAAGTGAAGATACTGATAAGCAAAGCTTTCAATTCCAAACATTTTTCAGCAATTTTTCTGATTCAAATTCGTTAAGCGATAATTATATTACCACAATATATCAAGATCATCTCTCGTATATTTGGGCAGGCACCTATTCAGAAGGACTTAACCAAATTGATTTAAAAAATAATAAAATTACACGTTATAGTTTTAAAGTAAATGATTACAATACTTTATCGAGTAATAGTATAACCGTTGTTTTTGAAGATCATTTGGGCACATTATGGATTGGAACCAGCGATGGCTTAAATAAACTAGACCGCAGCAATATGTCGTTCAAACGCTATTATCGCGAAAACGGTTTACCCAGCAACGAAATAATGGGAATTTTAGAAGATAATGCAGGTAATTTGTGGATAAGCACAACAAACGGATTATCTAAATTTAACCCTTTAAACGAAAAATTTGTTAATTTTAATATCTCAGACGGATTGGTTAATGATGGTTTTAACTGGAATGCTTCTTATAAAGATTTTAAAGGGAAAATTTACTTTGGTACTAATTCAGGAATGCTTTCATTTTATCCGAAAGAAATAAAACAAAATGATTATATCCCTCCTATTGTTATTACTTCAATAAAAACATTAAATAATCATATTTGGGTTGAAAACGGAAATTTTGTTTCTACAGAACAAAAATACACCGAAGTATTAGAACTGGATTACAACAATAATATTTTTACTGTAGAATTTGCCGCTTTAGACTATACTAACCCGAAAGAGAATATTTTTGAATACAAAATTGTTGGTTTAGATGATAATTGGATTAATTATGGAACAAAACATTCGATAACAGTAACTAATTTAGAACCAGGCTCTTATATTTTTAGAGTAAGAGGTTCAAATAATGACAAAGTGTTTAACAAAACCGGTGTTTCCATAAGAATTGTTGTCCGCCCTCCTTTTTATAAAACCAGAGGTTTTTTATTTATGAGTATTGTGCTGGCTGTTTTGATAATAACCTCTGTTTATAGTTTTCTTGTAAAAATGAAAACAAATAAAATTTTGGAAGAAAAAAATCATCAACTCGAAGATGCAAACAGCCGGTTAATTGAGTCGCAAAGAAACCTTGAATTATTAAACGAAACTAAAGATAAATTTTTCTCAATAATTGCCCATGATTTACGAAACCCGTTTAACCCACTATTATCA
>JALWNR010000502.1:0-486 GCA_027083715.1 Bacteroidales bacterium | reverse complement strand
TTACTGCATGAAGATTATGAGACATTGAGTGATGAAGAACGTAAAGAATTCATAAGAGAAATTCGTGATGGTGCAAAAAGATTGTATGATTTGCTTGAAAACCTGTTGCAATGGTCATTATCACAAACACGGCAGAATGAATTTACACAAGTTAAGCTTGATATGTCAGAGCTTGTTAACAAAAACATTGCTTTGCTGAAAATAAATGCCGAAAAGAAAAATATTTTAATTGAGAATAATGTAAAAAGAGGAACTTATGTACTTTCCGATGAAAATATGCTAAACAGCATTGTTCGGAATTTATTGAATAATGCTTTAAAATTTTCACCAGAAAACACTAAAATTATAGTAAATTGTGAAGAAAAGGGAGATAAATACCAAATTTCGGTTAAAGACGAAGGCTTAGGTATTAAAGATGAATTTATTGATAAAATCTTTGATTTTGGCTTTTCAAAAACAAAAATTAACAAATCAAAAGAAAAAGGT
>JALWNR010000501.1 GCA_027083715.1 Bacteroidales bacterium | reverse complement strand
CATACACGATAAATAAATCTGACACATAAGGACATGATTATTTATTGCGGATAAAATAAACGGAAGCTACAATATTTATTGATGCAGGCTATGCAACCCGTAAAAATCATTAAAAAACAAACAAATGAAAAAAACACTTTACTTACTTTTTGTGCTATTTGCTTTAGCAAATATTGCTAAATCACAAAATACAATGCTGTTAGTTACAGGAAAAAAATTGAATATTGGTGATTTTAAATTAAACAAAAGTGATTATATATCTTATAAAAATCAAAAAGGAAAAATAAAATCAATTGCCAGACAAGATGTGTTTTCAATTCGCTCAAGTAATGATAAAGAAACGCTTGTTTATAGTCCTGATTTATCTGACACTGCAGCTTTTACAATTGACCAAATGCGCGATTATGTTGCCGGAGCCTATGATGCACGAACAAACTATAAAACACCTTGGCTTACGGGTTCCGGTTTTATATTAGGAGGGGGTTCTGTAGGGCTTACAGCGGCAGGAATGAGTGCCTTACTTGTCCCTGTTATTCCTGTAACATACAGTGCCGGTGTAGGTATTTTTAAGATGAAAAAAGACAAATTAAAACTTCCCGATAATTTTAAAAATAATGATTATTATACTGAAGGTTATTTGTATAGAGTGAACAGAAAAAGAGCCAATCATGCCATTTTGGGTACTATAATTGGAATGGCTGCTGGAACCATTGCTGTAATTACTTTAGTAAAATAGTATTTTTCAGAGCAAACTTTGTAATTTTTGAGCTATTTGCATTGGGCTTATATCCATAATGCATTCGCAAATACCTCCTTTTTTACATTTATTACACTCTTTATCTAATACAAATACATCTGCGTTTATGCCCAATGGTTTCCACCTTCCGGGATGTATCGGTTTCATAGGTGCATAAATGCCTAATGCATGTTTACCAAGTGCAGCTGCAATGTGTAAAGGACCTGTGCTGGCAGCTACTAAACCATTTACATTATTAATGAAGGATATTAAATCTAAAAGACTCATTTTACCGGTTAAATCAATAATTTTATCTTTGTTTCTTTCTAAAAACCGGTGCATTAGTTTTCCTTCTTGTGCAGTTCCTGTAATAAATATTTTAAAATCCTTTTCTGGTAATAAATAAATTAATCGTTCAAAATTTTCCAGCCCCCATTCTCTTGCACTGCCTTTTGATTTTGGATGTAAAATAAGGTTAAACTTTTCTTTATCAATCAATTTTGACAATTCATTTTTTAGCGGCATGATTTTTTCAAGTCCGTACAATTCTGAAAGTTCATTTAAGGAAAAGTCTTTATTAATTTTTAAAGGATAAAGTAATTTTAAATTTAATTGTGCTTCGTGTAAATCAGATTTTCTACGACTGAATTTGACCTTTTTGTTACAGCTAAACAAATGAAATAAACGATGACTCGTGCCTATTCTAATCGGAATTTTTGATTTTTTAGCAATTTTAGCAATTTTTTTATTTGGGAAAACATGAATAATAACATCTGCATTTAATTTTTTAAAGAAATCCACCTGTTCTTTCTCTGAAATATGCAAGAGTTGGTCATAACTTATAAAACGATTAATATAAACAGAACTTTCAACGATATCTTTAACATAATCTTTACCTAAAAAGAATATCTCTGCACCCGGAAACTTACTTTTTAGAATACCGCATAAAGGCAAAGTTAAGATTACATCACCTATACTATCTGTTCGGCTAATAATTATATGCTTAATTTGTTCCACTATTTTTATTTAATTCTCTTAGTTTTATATATTTAATAAATGTTGCCTGAGCCGATAACCGACAAATGACATAACCGTAATATCCATCAAGAAAACCAAGACGCAAAAAATAAGAACTAATAAATTTCCATTCACTTTTCAAATAAATCATCGGGAGGCTAACTTTTTTGTTCTTTTTAAAAGCTACTTCTGCTCCAATTTCCGTAAATTTATTGATTTGTGCAATATGCTGAGCAATTGTATGAAAGGTATAATGATAAAGCACACCTTTTAAGAGTTTTGGCTTAATATTTTGATTTAAACGAACATTTTCGTGTAAAGTACCTTCCCATTTACCAATTTCTTTTTTCCATAAACGAAGTTTAATATCGGGATACCAATCAGTATATTTAATTTTTTTTCCGCAATAAAATACCAAACGGCTAAAAAGATATGCATTTCCCGGAAAATCTTTTTCTTTTTCTCTCAGTATAGATGTTTTTAACTCCGGAGAAATGGCTTCATCAGCATCAATGGACAAAATAAACTCATTTTTTGCTAATGAATTTGCGTAGTTTTTTTGTTGCGAATAATCTTTGAAAGGATTTTGATAAAAAGAAACATTTTTATAACCCGTACAGATTTCTTTTGTTTTATCTGTTGAAAATGAATCAACCACAACAATTTCATCTGCTATATCATTTAAAGAATCTAAACATTTTTTAATGTTTTTTTCTTCATTAAAAGTAATAATTACTGCTGAAATTTTTTTCATTCAATAAATGTATCATGAAATAATAAAGCAAAACTATAAAATTAGCCTGACATCACAAATTTATAGAGCAAGATGAAACGTTTATTGAATTGTTTTTTCTTCTTTAAAAATCAATAGTGCATAAAATACAGAAAAAAAGCTAACGCCCAACTGAGTTTCAAATAAAAATTCGGCAAAAAAACTTAATGTAATGATTAAAAAGAAAGCATTAAATAAATAGTCGTTCCAAAGTTTTAGTTTAAAATACGGGTAAAAGAAAATAAATATAAACCCTATTCCACCCCAAATACCCAGCGCAACAAACTCATACATAAATTGATTGTGTACGGTATTTTCATACCCGGGAGATAAGCCGGATTTTGTTTTCTTAAAATAAAGTTTTGTTAGTTCTTGAACATCTCCACTGCCCACCCCTATCCAAATATTATCTTTAATAATTTTCCAAGCAATTTTCATATAAACTGCCCGCTGCGATATGGTTTGACGGTCTGCATAATGATCATTAAAATATTTATCTAATTGCCATATAATTAAGTAAATACGTCCTTTCATGCTAAAATTATCAGCATATAAATAGTTGGCGTATCCATTTTCTATATTTTCAATATCCTTATTGTTTAGTTTCCAAATGCCTACTGAATCTTTAGATAAATTTTTTGAACTGAGATATCTGATTAATGTATATTTAATTTGTTGATTTTTCCTATCTTGATTATCAAAAGGAATATTTGAACGTACGTTCCATTCTTGTCTTAATTCTTTTTCACAGAGATATAAAAAAAGATAATGTCCGTTTTCAAATTGTTGATTTATAGTATCGTGTGTAT
>JALWNR010000500.1 GCA_027083715.1 Bacteroidales bacterium | reverse complement strand
TGTGTTATAATTATATTTTAGCTACTAAAAATCATCATGTACATAGGTTAGATAATGATTTAGCTTATTTTTTAGACTTTGATATGGCAATACTGGGAAAAAGCTCCGAAGAATATTTAAAGTACACATATCAAATAAGAAAAGAATATACCGTATTTCCTGATTTTATGTATCGAAAAGGTCGTAAAAATGTATTGGAAAGTTTTCTCGAAAAAGAACGTATTTTCATCAGTGATACTTTCTATTCGCTTTTTGAACAACAAGCTCGTGAAAATATTTATAATGAATTAACTTCTCTTTAATGAATAACTTGCTTTGTATAAACAGCCGGTTTACTAATCCATACCTAAATTTAGCTGCTGAAGAATATTTACTGAAACATTTTGATGCTGATGTTTTTATGCTTTATATAAATGAGCCTTCTGTAATTATTGGTAAACACCAAAATACTTTGGCAGAAATCAATATCAAAGATATTGAGCAAAAAAAAATACCGGTTGTCAGAAGACTTTCAGGGGGCGGAACCGTTTATCACGATTGGGGAAATTTAAACTTTGCATGGATTGTGCAAGGTGAAAAAAATAAACCGGTCAATTTTAATAAATATATAAATGATATTTACCTTTTTTTAAAATCATTAAATATCAATGTTTTACAAACAAAAAATAATGATTTGGCTATTGCAGGTCAAAAAATTTCGGGGAATGCTGAGCATATTTTCAAGAATCGTTTAATTCATCACGGTACTTTACTTTATAATTCAAATTTACAGGATTTAAATAATGCAATTACCGGTAATATTACATTTTACTCGACTAAGGCAGTACAATCAAAAAGGGCAGATGTTACTAATATCATCAATTTTATGAATAAGCCGGTAACTATTAACGCTTTTCGTAACGCATTGTTTTATTATATAAAAAATAAATATGTTCAATCTGTTGATTATCAATTTGATAAAAGAGATGTAGCCGGTATTCACAATCTTGCTTCCGAGAAATACACTACTTGGAAATGGAATTTTGCCTATTCTCCAAAATATATTTTTGAAAAAGATTTAATGCAGGCAGGAGAAAAAATAAGCGTCAGCTTTAAAGTTCAAAAAGGTATTATTTCTGATTTTAGGATAAAAACAAAGCTTCTTGATGAATACGAACTCAATACTTTTGCGAAAAACCTAAACGGAACCAAACATCATTGGGAAGAATTAAGTAAAATATCTAATAATTCAAATTATAAGCGCATGAAACAAAAAATGAGCATACCCGATTTAAGCGAGTTGTTTTTTTAATACCTAAATTAGTTTGTTAAGCGTTTGCCTGTTTTGTCCTTTGCCCTACCTTCGGGTTGATTATCATTAAAGATGATATTATTTTGATTTTAGTAATTTTGTTGATAAAATTTCATGTATTTTTCCGTATTCATGTCCTTCAGGTATTTTTTATAATTCGATTCAGAAATTACGAAATGTTTGTAAGGGATTAATCTATAAGCATTCAAAACTCCATTTTTCTTAACAGCCTGATAATAGTTTAAGGCAGATGAAGCATTTTTAAAAGCTTGTATAACTATCATATCGCGTTTATCGTCCAATTTAATTTGCGATACGTTAAGATTTTGATTATCAAAATTATCCAAATTAAATGATAAGTAATCAAATTTTAATTTATTAAAGTCAATTTTATCTTTGGGGAGCACAATTACATAGTAATGCCTTGTTTCAGCCTGATAATCATATAGTTTTTCTTCAAATTTTCCGGATTCTATAATTTGTAAAATTTCTTTAGCGTTTTTTGTGATTTCAGAATCAGGATATTTTTGCACTAAAAAATTTAAACCGTCTTTTAGCTTCGTTTTGTTTCCGGTTTCACCAAACGATAAGGCTTTTAAAAATAGGAATCTCGGAACCAACTCATCATCAGGATATTCTTTCAGTGCATTTTCACATATATTAATTGCTTTGTAAAACCTTTTAGCATGATAATAGTTATAAGCATCTTCATACAGAGTTTCTATTTTTTTACTTTGTTTTTGTAAATCGCTAAGGTAATTTGGGTCAGTAAGTATTTTTGCATTCATGCTTTCAGGAAACTCAGTAATTATCATCTGTTTGTACTTGTCTGCTCTTGTGTAATCACCTTTTTTATTACTTGTATTATAAAGCATTTGTAAAGCATCTAATCGCATAGTAGTTTTCGGAAAACGTTGTAAAAACTTTTCAAAAAGCTCTATGGCTTTATCGTTATCGTGCAATTCGTCGGTATAAATCATGGCTGCATTAAATAGTGCATTTTCTATTTTCTTGTTTGATTTATCCATTTTTTCAGCAGTCAGCGGTAAATCTGCTAAATAAAATTCACGAGTTTTGTTATTTAGTTTTTGCGTTTTATCATTTGTTTTTGTTTCGTTTTTCGTTTTTATCTCCTTTTTTATTTCTGAATTTGATTTTTTATTACTTAAACGCCACAAATCTTCCAGTTCTCTATCGCCCCATTTTTGTTTAAAATTAGTTAAACCATAACTAATTGCTTGCGGGTTATAAAAATACCATTTGCCGCCTTTTATATTACTTGGAACATTGTTTGTTTGATTATCGAATGCCGGATCAAAGCCTGTTCCGTTATTTTTGTTCTCCATTGCTGCTTTTTCTTTGGCAACAATTTTTTGTATTTGTTTGTCAATCAATTTGTTTCTTTCTCTTTCAGGGAGCTTTGCCACAAATTGCAAACTATCTTCAATTTCGATAGTGTTTAATTGTTTCATCAATCTTGCCTTACTATCAATAAGCGGATGAATTTTTTCATAATCAGGAAAATTTTCGTTCATAGAAGTAAGTGTGCTGTCATAATAGGCACTGGCAAGCCGGTAATTATCTTTACCTGCATAATAATCAGCCAATACTTTATATGCTTTGGCTTTTACCATTTTGTTTGATGAACGAGCCGAAACCGCTTTACTAAAATAATCAATAGCTTTAGAAATATTTTGACTGTTGAGTTCCATTCTGCCTAATGCATAATAAATTTGATCCAAATAATCATAATTTTTATCGTCTTTAAGCATTTTTAGCAGTTCTTTTTTCAGTTTCCCATCATCTGATTTTGTTTTTTCTGAAATTTCCGCCAAATTAATTTTAGCATTAAAGGTCATCTCATAATTGTAATTTTTTTTAATCACCTCTAAATAATTAGCTTCTGCTTTTTTGTAATTTTCTTGCATTTGATAAATTTGTGCTAAAATAAAATGCAAGCGTATTTTAAATCTTTTATCTTTTTCTTGCTTAATGCTCTTTTCCAGATATTTAATTGCACCACCCCATTCTTGTTTTTTCATATAC
>JALWNR010000499.1 GCA_027083715.1 Bacteroidales bacterium | reverse complement strand
AAAAAAAAGATACAGTTATTCTTTAAAGATTGTATATGAACAAGCAAAAAATTATTCTTTTTCAAAAGAAGGAATAGAAGCTCTTTTAACAGAAGCATTTGCATTATCACCATTAGAAGAAAGTTTTAGAGAGCATTATAAGTCTGTTATATCTGAATAATTAAAAAAATAAAAAAAGTGTTTTAATTTTAAATTTTTTATATTTTTTTAACTATTATTTTATATTATTAATTCTATTCTTTCTTCTGTTAGTTTTTTTATTTTTTCTGGCAATACTGAGATTATGTCTTCATATTCTCCTTCTGCTATGTGTTTTTTTAATACTCTGAAGCCTGCTATTGTTAATTTATGATAGTCGTATTCTTCTTTTGCTTTTTCAAAATATTTTTTTATAAAATCTTTTTCTGTTCTTATTCTTTCAGGCATTTTTTCTGGTTCGTAGCTTTCATAAAAGTAACCTCTTAATAGTGCTGGTAGTTCTGCTGATAGTTGTGCTGCTTCTTCAACTGTTAGTCTGTCTCTTAATGTTTGTAAAAAATATTTTAGCATTTCGAATGCTTTCTTTTTGTCTTTTATGTTGCTTTCTTTTTGAAAGTCTTTAATCCAAATGTGAGTTTTATGCACTGTTCTTTTTATAGGTTCGATGCTTGTTATCATAAAGCATCACCCCCTCCAATTTATTATTATATTATTGGTTTGAAAATTTAAATATTTTATGAAAACTTACAATATCATAAACTTTATAAACCGGCTGATTTCCTTTATCAAGACTTTCATCGGTAACCACACGATAAAACCGGTATTTTATATTTTGTCTTCCGTAGATGTTTAAAATACTTAAACCTAATTTACCAAATCCGCGACCAATTCTAAAATCATAATTTACAGACATATCCAAACTATGAAATGCAGGTAAACGCGATGAGTTCTTTTTTGCAGGAACGGAAACCAACTTCTGTTCACCATTCAAAAGTTTGATGTAATATTGCCCTTCGGGCTCAGTATAAGGTTTCCCTGAACCATAAGTCCATGTAAGCGAAAAATTCCATTTTTTAAACTTAAACATATTTACTAATTTAAGTTCATGTCTTTGGTCATTATTATCAGGAAAAGCCACCCCTCTGTTAATACCCAAAAATTTACGAATTGATTTTCCAAATGTATAACTAATCCAACCGGTATAATTTCCGAAAGTTTTCATCATTAGTAAATCAACTCCAGCAATCTTACCTATTCCACGATGATATATCCCGGTGAAACCATTCAATTCAAAATTTTCCTTGCTCAAAAACGGACCTTCGTATTCAACCAAATTCATTGCCTCCTTATAATAGGCTTCAACATCTATAATAAAAGATTTTTGTTCAAACTTCAAGCCCAAAATTAAATGATTTGCTTCAACAGGTGGAAGTAGTTTGTAATCAGATACTACCCAAAAGGCACGATTAATTCCGGCAACATCTTTTATCGGTATTTTATTCAAATATTGATGGTATCTTCCTGCTGATGCTTTAAAAGTTAATGAAGGAATAAAATGATACATAAATGCCAGACGTGGTTCAAAGTCCATATTTTTGCTGGGGTACAGTATATTGGCACGAACCCCTGCTACTAATCTCATTTTTCTGCTAAAATTATGTGTATTTTGAGTATAAACTGATAATTGATTTACAAACTGATTAATATTTTGAAGGTTATAAATATCCCAACCATTAAAATAATCAATATTGGCAGCATTATTATCAATACCAAATTCAAAAGTATTTCTTTTATTAATGTACCACGAATTATTCCACTTGAAATTCAAATTATCAATATAATTTGATTCATAGGCAGTAGAAGTATCACTAGCTTGTTCATTTACAAAAGCATAATAACTATTGTAGTTGTTATAATAACTAGAAAAACTTAACAACAGACTGCTGTATAATTTTTTTGTCCATTTTTTTGTCCAGTTTATCCCTAAACCAAAGTTTCCCCAATTCATTTGTTCTTCTGTTCTATAAAAATTCAAACCAGTGGTTAAACTATCTAAAAAACTTAATCTGTCTTGGCTTTGAAAGTAGCTGATACTCAAGTTACTGTTTTTTTGTAATGGAATATTTAACTTCACATTCACATCAAAAAAGTTAAAATGAGGTTCTAACTGATAAGGCATATACCGAAGTGTTCCATTAATTAACCAATAGTTTTTATCCACAGGACTCTTAATTTCACCAAAAAGTTGATCATACAAAGGTGTTTTTATCAAATCGTTATACGAACGGCGCGCAGCTATAAGCAATGATGCTTTTTTAAATATCGGTAACTCTAAAACTAAATTAGCACTTATCATGTTCAGATTAAAATGAACTGCCGATTTTGTTAAATCCCCCGACTTACCGGTTATTTCAACAACACTTGAAATCCGGTTTCCGTATTTAGCTTCAAAACCACCTTTATAAATTTGGATATCTTTTACAACTTTTGAATTAATAGCACTAAACATTCCAAAAAAATGATCTAAATCCAAAATGGTAAGCCCGTCAAAATTCACCATTGTTTGATCGGGAGGTGAATATCGAACAATCAATCCTGAGGAGGAGTTTCCGCTTCCGCTGATACCCGGAAAAAGCTGCAGATTACGAAAAATATCCGGCTCTCCAAGTACCGGTAAATTTGCCATTTTTGAAGGATTTACCGTAAAATGACCGGACATCTGATTCAATTCTACACTTTTAATCTTATCGCGCTTTACATCCACTTTTTCAATATGCTGTTCTTCACTTTCCATCTCAATTATAAAATCAGTTAGAGTATCCGGTTGAACTATATTTATATATTTGGTTTTGTAGCCCATATAACTGATTTGTAATAATATTGTATCTTTAGTCTCGGCAAATAGAGTAAAATATCCTTTCGGATTAGTTATAGAATAACTTTGGGCATTTTTTTGACAACTGCTGGCATAAGGAAGTCGTTCTTTTGTATTTTTGTCAATTACAATTCCTGATATTGCAAACTCCTTATTTTTTCTATTTCGAGGTTTAATCAGGTAAACATTATCAATTTTTTCAACATCAAACCTGTACTTTCGTGTTAATTTTCGAATAAATTCCGACTCTGTAAAATTATAATTACCGGTAACTCTCACATCTGATAATAATTGATAATCATAAGAAAATTTAATATTGTACTTCTCCCCTATTGAATCTAAAATAGTAGACAAAGGAATATCTTCAAAATGTTCATTAATGATTTTCTGGGCAATTACTTTGTTTCCAAGCATTGCAAGAAAAACAACCCAAAAACAGAAAAATTTGCCACAACGAAACATAAACTAAGCTTTCAATTAAAATACAATTA
>JALWNR010000498.1 GCA_027083715.1 Bacteroidales bacterium | reverse complement strand
CATATACTCAGCATGCAGCACAGGAATGTACGGCACACTCATTTTGTCTCCTCTTTTGATGGTTTCTTGCTATTATAACATAAGTTTGTCACCTGCCGCTCAGATCCACGACAAGCACCCCGCAGTACTTTATTTGGCTACTCATCCTTTTCGGCAAAAAGCTTTTCGTAAGAAAAGCATACCGAAACTCTTCACTCTTCGTTCTTCACTATTCACTGTGGCAAAGCCACTATGTTTCTAACTTCTAATTCTATTTGAATATAGCAGAGGTTTGGTGAAGATGGGTTGAAACAATTTGATGAAATCCAAAATTGTCTACAGTATTTTTTCAGCATTGTTGCAGCACATATATTGTAAAATTTCATACTACACACATATGGAGAAAACAGGTGCAAGGAATACTGACGGCAGTCGATATATTCAGCGGAGCAGGAGGAATGAGTGTTGGTGCCACAATGGCAGGCATTACTCCTGTTTTAGCCGTAGAATTTGATGAACATGCTGCAGCAACCTACAAAGCAAATCATTCCGGCACAAAAGTACTTGCGAAAGATATCAAAAAGGTAAACCCTCTCAAGCATGTTAAGAAATATCCTTTTTTGCTTTTTGGAGGCCCTCCGTGCCAAGGCTTTTCTGTTGCCAACACTAAAACCAGAAACCTGGACAATCCGAACAACTGGATGTATCAAGAATATTGCAGATTTGTAAAAGATTTGAAGCCGGACTGGTTTGTTTTCGAGAATGTCGTCGGATTTAAGTCTTTTGACAAAGGCAGATTTGCTGAAGAAGTAGAAAAAGAACTGATATCATTGGGCTACGAAACCAATTCTTCTGTACTCAATGCCGCTGATTTTGGCGTTCCCCAATACAGAAACAGGTTTTTTATTATTGGTCACCGTAAAGAAAAAGGCGGTATTAAGTTTGACTTTGATTCGCTGGAGAAAAAACCCAGAGTTACTGTAGGTGAAGCATTAAAAGATTTGCCATCATTACAAAATGGGGATAAAGTAGAAGCAGCCGCATACAAACATCTTGAACAGTTACCCCCTTATGCAAAACTCATAAGAAGAACATCAAAAAAAGCTCTGCAAAATCATGTCACTCAAAGCAAACCGCATATTGTAGAGAGATACAAGGCAATCCAGCCGGGAGAAAACTGGGAAGCAGCAAAAAGAAGAGGCTTGCTAAACACTTACTCCAGCACAAAACATACCCATAGCGGTATCTACAAGCGTTTAAGAGAAGATGAGCCTGCTGTTACCATTGCCAACTACAGGAAGAGTATGCTTATCCACCCTCGTGAGCATAGAGGGCTTTCCTTAAGAGAGGCAGCAAGACTGCAAAGCTTCCCTGATGATTTTATTTTCAAAGGACCCTTAAGTTTTCAGCAGCAGCAGGTTGGAAATGCAGTTCCTCCTCTGCTGGCTAAAGCAATTTTTGACAAAATAATTGCTTTAAATTCAACACTCTAACAACAAATTAGAATTGCAGGTTATTGAAAAACAAAACCTTCCTCTATTGCTTTTATGTATAAAGCATACAAATGTTTTGCCTGTCCGGGAGAGGGAGCTTTTAAAACATTATTGCAACGCTTATTCAAAATATCATACTGCATTGGAGAGATTGAGTTTATATTTTCCTTTTTGTCAAAATATTCTTTTAGCTGTTTCCATTTATCAATTTCAAGATTGAAAACAAATTTTAGGATTTCAATTTCATTATCCAGTTTTTTTAGTTTCCGTGCTTCCTTTTGAATTATCTTGTTATCCTCTTGCTCATTCAAATATTCATCTATATCAATCTCTATCTCTAGTTTTTTTACTCTTTCCCAACACTCTTCTTTTTTACACCATTGTCCCACATTTGCATTTCCGTCTGGAGGGGTTGTTATATCTTGATATACTATTCCTCCAATTTTATATATAACCTCTTTAAGATCATATGGCACTTCTTGATTTTGCCAAATAAGATCAAAATTCATAAATTTTCCATTTTTACTTATGTAGTTGGATAAAAAAGACAATATGTACGCTACCGCTTGGGCACGATATCCACCATTATACCAAGAAGCATTTGAAACTATTTTTTCTGTTTCTTTGAAAATGATAACTTTTGCTATAGCATCTTTGAAATACTTTTCAGTTATCGCCAAATTATTTGCTTCTAATTTTTTCGTTACCTCTCTTGCAAATTCATCAAAACTGTACTGTGCTCCTTTTGAAACAATATAAGGAATTTCCTGCCACACATTTTCAGCTTTGGCAAGAAAAGTTTTATCAATCATTTGATTTTTGGGATTTTCTATTTGAAATTGTTTTTTCTGTGCTTTTGTCAAATAAGCTTGTTCATTTAAATACTCTCCACGTACTCGTTCATAAAACCAATGTGTTCTTTGTTGCGACCCGCTTTTAACGGGTGCCCAAACTCTTTTTGAATATTCTTTAAATTCTTTGTGGAATGGGCTATTTGAAAAAAAATCTGATTTATTAACTTTGTTTTGTGTATTTGCATATTCAGATACTTTTGATACAAATTCATCTTTTTCGTTTTTATCCAAAACTACTGACAATTTTATCTGCACATTGATTTTAGTGACATCTAATTTTGAGTTTTTCCAAGCAGCATATATGGCAGATGTTGTTTGGCCGCCATTTACTATTTGCAGGTTTTTAATTTTTGTTATACTTCCATTGTTGAAACCTACTTCGGTAGCTGTTACGGTTAACCCATTATTGTAAGCAAAAAACATCTCTGGATTATATTCAATAGTATTTCTTAACCCTTTATTTACTTTGCCCCTGAATTGCAAAAAAGTTCTAACGTTTTGTTCTAATAGTTTTTGCCCGTATTTATCATAAATTTTAGCTAGAGTTAATCCGTTGGCATATGTCAAATACGATTTATAGTCTTTAGAGTTTGTATCAACCTCTAAGGCAGGCAATAAGAGATCATCAATTTCAAATTCCACACTTTCATTTTGTGAAAGAAAAATTTTGTATAGATAATCAATGTCTATTATCCTATACTCTATTTCAATATTATAAATAGAGCTATTTGGTATATTTTGCAGTGTTCTTGTTGCTTTTCCGTCAGATAGAATCATAAGTCTAACTTTTGAAATCTTCTTATCTTTAAACCACTTAAAAATATTAAAAGCCATTGAATATGATTCAAAGGCTTCTTCAAGCTGCTGATACAATCCATTTATTGATTTTTCAAAAAAATTACTTAGTCTTTTAAATTTTGTATCTATCTGATTTTTTGTTAATGTTTGAATTGTATATTCTTGAAAAAATTGATGAACCAATAATGACAAGATATTTCTTTCATCATCATAATCATACCC
>JALWNR010000497.1 GCA_027083715.1 Bacteroidales bacterium | reverse complement strand
ATTGAATAGTGAAAATTCAAAAGCCCATCTGATAAAACCGAAAAAAAATAAACCTTTAAAATTTTAATAATGGACATTAAAAATATAATCAATCAAATAAAAAACAATAATATGAATAATGATTCTTATTTGCGCCGGTGTAATATAGACTTTGATGAAGAGTTAAAGCATATTTTTAAAACTGCCACGGAATTCGAGCCAAACTTTCAAAAAACAGATGCCAATATTGAGTTATATAAAATATTGCTATTGTATTTTACAGGCAATCCTAAATTTGAAAAAATAAAGCTACCAGGGAGTGGAAATTATGGCTCATTAAAAAAAGGTCTTTTCATTTCAGGAGATGTTGGCTCTGGAAAAACATTTGCTTTGACAAAAGTATTTAAAGAATATACATCAGTACAACGATGTAACTCTTATAAAATATTTTATTATATGGACTTGAAGCAAGATTATGAGGCGTATGGCTCAAGTGCTTTATCACCTTTGAATAAGAAAATTATTATATCAAATGGTATAAGGTACAATGAAACACCAATTGTTCTTATTGATGATTTTCTTGCTAACGGAGCCGAGCTAATGTATTTTGGTAATCGTATAAATTTGGCAAATGAACTTATCCTAAAAAGATATAATGTTTACGAAGAATTTGGAAGACTAACACATTTAACAACCAATCTTGATGGAGATGACTTAACAGAATTACTTGACGAACGAGTTTTATCCCGATTAAACGGAATGTGTAACATTATCAGATTTGATGATGTAGATTGGCGGAGAAAATAAGACCAATTCTCAAACAAAACCGTCCCCTAATCTATCCCCTTTTTCTGCGTGTATTTATGTAAAAACGTGATTTTCAGGAAATTACAAAAATAAAAAATGACCCCCACGGGACTCGAACCCATATCGTCAGAACCGGAATCTGATATTCTATCCAATTGAACTAGGGGGCCCAATTGTATTTTATATGTTTTGCGCTGCAAAAATAAAAAAAAGCCCGGCTCTTTACAATTAATTTTACTTTAAACCACAAAACATACTGTTTTTTTAACTACTCTATTTCTCTTAATCCGCAAATTATACCAAACCGCTATCAAATTTATTATATAATTTTTGGTATCCCCGACAAGTCGGGAGTAAACAATGCCGAATGATTAGCATAGTCTATCCTGTACTTGCTTCGGGATTAAGAAAATTTATTTTCTGTTACTTGATAACAGCTCGGTATTACTTTATAATAGATTAAATTTGCGGTTTAAGGTATTGAAACAACTATTTTTTAAGCAGCTGATTACAAGATGATTATTAATAACCAACCGTGCAGATTATTGATTACCAACACATTATACAGGAAAGAAAGTATTTCATCCTATAACTTATTGCTAATTAATAAATAAGCTTTCTAAGCCTAAAAATCTTTTAAAAAAAACATAAAATTACTACCACCCGACAAATATTTTTTGTATATTTGATACAGAAATTGGAACCAAAGTTCGTGATAGCTTTAATTGGCTATAATTTATTAATGAGAATGGTTTCCGAAATCTAAATTTTGAATAAAGAGGCTTTCTAAAAAGCATTTATCGGTTCTAAAAAAAGATTCTTTTTTAAAAAAACGTATTTATTTATTGTTGAACCTCGAAACCGATAAAAAAGATTTTTAGAAATCCTCTTTTTTAAATTTAAAAAAACTACAGATTTTTTGCTGCACTAAATTTGTGTTCCTGTCATGCCCACAGAAAAGTTAATTATAGAAATTGCCGGTCTTACCATTATGGAACCAATGGCCACTTTTACTGATTTATGGGTAAGCACTGCCTGTTTTGTATCATTATACCTTTTGCATAAAAAAAAACACCTTAAAGGAAGAATGTACACCATGTTTAAGTGGCATTTTTTTACAATGGGACTGGCAACCCTATTGGGTGGTTTGCTTGGGCACGCATTTTTATATGCAGTAAATGTATATTGGAAATTACCCGGTTGGATAATTAGTATGATTTCGGTTTCGCTAATGGAGCGTGCTTTTATAGCACATGCAGTGCAAGAAGTAAATCTACGAACAAGAAAGATATTCAAATGGGCAAATAATATAGAACTACTCACATT
Organism: Bacteroidales bacterium; assembly: GCA_027083715.1. Classification (GTDB taxonomy): domain Bacteria; phylum Bacteroidota; class Bacteroidia; order Bacteroidales; family NBLH01; genus NBLH01. The sequence goes on along the minus strand of JALWNR010000497.1, from coordinate 1,236 downwards.
TATCAGCATAACTATCTATACACTTAATTTTCATTTTGTAGAATTTCACTCGGCTTTTGGTTTTACTTTTGTAGCCCTCCCGCTTCAAATATTCATGTATTTTAAAACCAAAGATTCGGGCAGCAAATTCTTCTTCATTGCGGTTGCAATAGGTCTTATCGATGCAATTATATTTGCAATGCAAATATCTATTCATCAATGGTTTAATTATCTGGCTCTCTGCCATGTACTCATGACCGTAATTGTAATTTTTCTATACAAAACATCCGTTAATTTAAAATATGATCCACAAAAAACTGTTGTTTAACACTTAGGCAGGCATTAAATCAACAAGTATATTTGCACAATTTTAAATTAAATTTTTTGCAATGAATACATATGTTGATGTAGTTACTAAATACCCTATTTACAGCGCGATGTTGCAATTTGCCATATTGGGAACTCTGGGCGATATTATTGCCAAATGGATGCAGCACGGTAAAATTTTTCTACCCTACAAACCGACAATTATCTTCCTGAAAATGATTGAATGGGCGGTAATAGCAGTAACTATCAAATATGCATTTGTGGGTTTTAAAGCATTCGTAAATAGTTTAGAAAGCCATCATTTAATTCCTCAACTTGGAAAATTTGGTCGCGCTTTTGCCGTATCATTTAGTATGAATATGCAATACGGACTATTTTTGGTAATATTTCATCGCTTTTTGGATAATCTAATTGCCCGTCAAAACAATTGGAAAAACATCGAAAAAGGCATGTTCTCACTTGTTTGGTTTTGGATACCGGCTCATACCGTAACGTTCATGCTCCCACGTCCTTATCAGATAGGATTAGCAGCCCTTTGGTCTGTAGTTTTAGGAATAATTCTTGGATTTTATAACAAATCAAAAAAATAATATTTGGGCGGCTACGGGCTTTTCGCTAGTAGTCCCGGCACTGAAAAACAACAAAACTATAATCCGGAAAGGAGCTTCCTGTCGGTCGCTCTTTCCTTCTTAGTTTTATAAGTTTTTCATCACCGGCAGCTACCACTGCAATCCCTGCCGCGCAGAAACCTGCATGCATAACTTCAAATTTATCCTAAATCCTAAACTTAAGCCGAATTATTCATGAAATTCTCTTTTCCGAAACAAATTCGGAACAGATACTGTGATAAAATCCAAATTTATTTTGTGATTTTTTTATTACAATAGTTCGTTAAATATTTTTATAAAATGCTGAAAAACAGTAAAATAG
>JALWNR010000496.1 GCA_027083715.1 Bacteroidales bacterium | reverse complement strand
TTTCTTCACGTCTTAAATCGGCTTTTAAGTCTTTATTTATTTCTTTGCGATTTTTACGTTTTTCTTTTCTGCTGATTTTCTTTTCTTTTTTTGCAAAGATCCGTTTATTCCTTTCGTAGATTTTTTCCCATTTAAGACGTTCTTTCAGCTCTTTTGATTTAAAGCCCATGGTAGTTTTTATTCCGCTTAAAGCAGTTATTGCCCAATAATGAAAAACCGAGTGATAAATATCACGTTCGTAATAAATTCTTGCCGGCTTTATTCTGCCTCTTTTATGTTTTGGATTATCATTTTTTACGATTGAATTTGCCAACATAGAAACAAACCCACGCTTATTAACAATCAGAGAATCCGTTTTTTTCTTATTATGAATATCAAATTTTAAGTTATGGTAAACAAATTTCATATTTCCAACGGCGTAATCATCATTTGCACTAATGTTAAATTCCAAACTATCAATTACACCATCACGAATAGAAACAAAATACAAATTTTCGAGCAAAGGATTAAATGCTTTCATTTTCATACTGCCAAGCTTGCCTCCATAGTAATATTCTCCATCATCTGAGTTTAAAGGAAAACGAAAAGAAGCTGTTAAAAAGCCCTCATCCATGAACTTTCCGTGCGCAATCATTTTAGACACTAAACCACTGTTTATAAGCTGTTTATCATTGGTGATGTTTGTGATATTTCCGGTAATATCAGTAATATCCAAATATCCGCTGTGTGTAGAATTTTCTCCGAGTAGTTCCACTCCCACATAAAAATTTTGAAAATTTATTGTATCGATTTTCACATAGGTTTTAAATTTCTTCAAATCTTCAAAAGGTAATGCAGACTTAATACTTGAGTCCAAAGGAAAATGTTTATTTTTGAATGAATGCACTTTCAAATCTACAAAATCAATACTTCGTGCTATTATTTTTTTTTCGGTAATAAATGATTTAAAATCAGCTTGATGAACATTAATTTGAGGGGCATCTATATACAATAATTTTACTTCTTTTTTTGCTTTTTTTGCTAATGCTTCGCGCGATGAAACCGGATTCATCGAAACTGCTCTTGCAAACAATTTCTGTTGTCCTGTTGAAAAGCCTATTTTGCCAATATCAATTTGATAAAAACCATTATCAATAGTTGTAGAGTAATTTTTCATCAAAAATGAAATATCCGAAGTATTGAAAAACTTATCTTTATCGTTTTGATGCAAGGAATCAATAAATAAATTACTGATTGAGCCATAAATATTTTTATAATCTGTAATCGGCTGATTTATATTACCCTTATTTTTTATTTTAAGTGCTGCATTTACAATTTCGATATTTGTAAGATTTATTTTTTTAAATACTTTTTTTGTTTTTTCGTAAAGATTAATTTCAAAGGGGTTGATTTTTTGTTTTTGTTCTTTATTGATTAGTACAAAATAGGGATTAATAATTTGCAAACTATCAGCCGTAAGTTTATGTTTGAGTAAAGCTCCGTATGAAAAATTTTTCATTTGAATAGCAGGAATAAAAATCGTTTCGAATAAATTTTCAATGCTATCTGCTTTGTCGGTATAATACAAAAGATTGTCCAACAAAACGATTTTTTTTGCTGAATTTAGATAAAAATGATTGAAATCAAAACTGAGTTTTTTATCCGGAGTTTGGTATTTGAAGTTTCTAAGATGAACAATTGTTGCAACATTTTTTAATTTGTCCAGAGGTTCCTTTAAAAAAGAACTATCTATTTGAACTCTTGATAGATACAGATTAAATCCAGTGTTTAACAATTTTTCTTCGATTTTGTTTTTATCATTTAAAATACCCAAAGATCCTTGCGAAACAATTACACTATCAGTAATAATTTTCTCAAAAGAAAAAGAGCTTTTTTTGGAGGTATGTTTTGCTATTTTTTTGCGAAAGCTTTTATTTTTTATGATAGAAATTGAAGGGTTGGCAATATGTAAAACTCCTAAATTAAGAATATTGGTATTTGAAAATCGATTTAAATCTATTCCTCTAAAAGAAATTTCCGGACTATAAGCAGTGATTATATTTTTCCCGAATAAGCTATCCATGACACTTTTATCAGGAAACCAGCGCACAATTTCAGCACTTAAAAGACTGTCTTTTTGAGAAAAATTAATTTGCTTAACTTTTATTAAATAAGGCTGTTGAATCAGATGTTGATAAAAATCGGAAATTTGAATATCTATATTTTTAGTTTTAATTTTCCCGTAGTTTAAGCTGTCTGCATAATAATTATAATTAAAACCATTAAGCTTTAAGGACACTCTTCCTCGTGTATTAATTTTCTCATTATCAAGACTGTCCGATTCTGAGAATACAAAAATTCCTTTGTCAATATTCAGTTTTTTTGCACTGAGCCTTTTGAAATATTTAGACAACAGAGCATTGATAGTTTTTGGTACAATAATGCTATCATTTGCCCTGATACTTTGTGTTTCAATCAATTTTTTTGACAAACTGTCGGATTTTATGAGTTTTTTTATATCTGCAAAATGAAGTATTTTAATTAACGGACGATTAATATCAATTTTGTCAATTGATAAATTTTTCCGGAAAAACAGCCCTTGTATATCAACTCCGCTAAAAGTTGTATTTTTAATACTCAAATCAGTAATATCAGATTTAGCAAAATTTTTTAATGCATTATATGATCTAATCCGAGGATGAATTTCCAAATCTTTTATTTCTATCAGAGAATCAATATTAGAGACATAAATACTTTGTGCATTTAAAACATGTATTTGATCGGTAATTTGCTGCTTATAATTACTTAATAAAACTTTAAATCCGTAAACAGAAAACATTTTTTTAAAATCATGCTGTCCTGAGTAAAGGTTTAAATAGCGTAAATCAAGACTCACCTTTCCTGCATAACTACTTGAAATGCTGTCGTTTTTATATGATACAATATCAAAATCGGAACTTTTCAATTGAATTTTATGAATTCTTAGCCTTTTCAAGAAAGCACCGGTCAGTTTATCAATAAAACTTCCGGTATTTTCGTTTTCCCCTTCTAATTGCTCTAACCTGATATTTGATTTACCCAGAACCATTTTTTTGATAATAAGTTCTCGATTTTTTAATAAGCGATAAAATTCTGTGCCCGTAAGCTTTACATCACTTACATCTAAATTCATTTTTAGTTTAATCTTCCTTGTTTTTAGCACGGGATATATACTTAAATCTTTGATATACAAGCTTTTAGTGTCAGTATGTATATTTATTTGCTTTGCCCAGAGAGTATGTGTTTTATTAATTATTTTTGCTTTTACTAGAAACAGTTAGCTTTATTAATCACCTTAATTTTTCTTCGGAAGGTGGTGTGTTATGTACAA
>JALWNR010000495.1 GCA_027083715.1 Bacteroidales bacterium | reverse complement strand
GAGTATATATATAACAAAAATCATTTTTCGCATCAAAAATAATAATTATTTTTGCATTGTTTAGATTTAATCTAAATTAAAATAAAAAGATATTCACATGCAGATTTCAGCTAAAACAAAAATATCAGAAATACTTAAAGCCGACAAAAGAGCAATTGATGTAATTGCCGATATTAATCCGCATTTTAAAAAATTACGTAATCCGGTTTTGCGTAAAATTTTAGCTTCGCGTGTAGATATTGAAACAGCTGCAAAAATTGGAGGTGTGGATGTAACTGTTTTTTTTGATAAATTAAAGCAAATTGGATTTGAGCCAATTAATGATACAAACACAGACAACAAACAAAATAATAATATAAAAAATAAAGAGATGATTGATATTAACAGTGATAGAGTTACGCTACTTGATGTACGCGATGATTTAGCAAAAGGGATTGATCCTTTTAAACAAATCATGAAAACAATTAAGGATTTTAAAGAAGGTGATATTTTAAAAATTGTCAATACTTTTGAACCATCGCCAATTATTAATGTATTGAAACAAAAGGGGTTTATTTCACACGTTGAACATATTTCGGATAAAGAAATTCATACATATCTACAGAAGACAGCCGAAGATAAAAGTGAAGAGATCAATAAACAAGCTCTTGAAAAAGCAAAAACCAATGATTTAGATGCTGTTTTAGCATCGTTTAAAGAAAATTTTAAAGAAATTAATGTACGCGATTTGGAAATGCCCGAGCCTATGGTTAAAATTTTAGAAGAGTTGAAAGAGCTTCCTGATAATTTTGCATTATATGTGCATCATAAAAAAGTTCCGCAATTTTTATTACCGCAATTAGATGAGCGCGGATATGTTTATCTGAGCAAAGAAATTGATCATGACAACACAAAAATGTTAATCTTTAAAAAGATATAGTATGAAGCAGGGTTTAGCAACAGAATTGGCTCCGGCTCCGGCTGTAGTTTTGCCACATTTCGCATTTAGCGCATTGTCCTTTTTATTTTTAAGTATGTTTACCATACTTTCAGCAAACGATTTAACCGGACATTTTTTCAACGGAAAAATATTGGCAATTACCCATTTTGCAACACTTGGTTGGATAAGCATGGTAATTTTTGGTGCTTTATATCAATTAATTCCGGTAGTTATGGAAGTAGCGCTATACAGCGAACGACTTGCAAAAATAAACTTTACATTGTTTGCCACAGGGATTATTGTTTTAGTGTATGCATTTTGGGTAAATAATTACGGGATGCCCTTATTAATAGCTGCAACTGTATTACTTATTGCTATAATATTGTTTGCCATAAATATTATTTTAACGGCAAAATCATCAAAAAAGTGGAACATAGAATCTTCTTTTATTGTTGCCTCTGTAATTTGGTTACTCACAACAGCAATACTCGGATTTTTAATTTCTGCTAATTTTAAACATACATTTTTGCCTGCAGCACACTTAGAATATTTAAAAGCACATGCACATGCAGGAATGGTAGGCTGGTTTTTACTTTTAATTATAGGTGTTGGAGCTGTTTTAATCCCCATGTTTTTTCTTTCGCATAATCTGAACAGAAAAAGGCTGCAAAGTGCTTTTTATTTAATCAATTCCGGACTTTTGATTTATTTTATCGACACGGTTTTTATTCATTTGAATATTTTTATTGTACCGGTACTATTAGTAGCAGCAGGAATCATTTTTTTTATGCTTTTTGTTTATCAATCCTATAAAAAAAGGGTACGTAAAAAACTGGATGTTTCATTAAAACATACTGTACTTTCAATTATATTATTAATCTTACCCATTTTATTGGCAGCTTTTATAAGCACTGCACCCAATAGCATATCCGGCTCTTTCATGTTAAGGGTAACAATAATTTACGGAATGTCAATACTGCTTGGGTTTGTTACATCTTTAATACTCGGACAAGCATATAAAACACTTCCGTTTATACTCTGGTTGCAAAAATATCAACATTTGGTGGGTAAATACAAAACACCATTACCCAAAGATTTATATTCAGAAAAAATTCTCGAAGCACAATTTTGGGTATATATTTTTACAATTAGTACACTTTTTGCCGGAGTTTTAATAAATTTAACATGGTTAATTCAGCTAGGAGCTTATTTATTGCTCTTCACGGCAATTTTGTATAATATCAACATTTATAAAATATTCACACATAAAGTAAAAAAAGAAAATTTAGAAAAACTATAAAAAAGCAAAGTTATGGCAAAAAAATTTGATCCAAACAGCGAAGAATGGAAAATCAATGAATTATTAAAAGAAGTGATAGACCCTGAAATAGGTGTAAATATTGCTGATTTAGGCTTAATCTATGGCATTGATTACAACGAAACCGAAAAAAGTATTCATATAGATATGACCTTATCCACACCTGCATGTCCGCTTGGCGATGTAATTATCAAAAATGCACGTGAAACTATCGAACGTTATTATCCAGAGTACAAGATAAATATAGAATTAGTATGGGAACCGCAATGGTCGCCCGATATGGTTAGTGATGAAGGCAAAGCCATGCTAAATATGATGTAAAAATATTTTTATGTGGGCGGCTACGAGCTTTCCGTTTGTAGCACAGCCCCAAAAACAAAAGGAGCTTCGCCTGTTAAAATGTGTAAAAATAATAACAGGCTGCTCAAATTTGACTACACAAAATATATTGACAACTAATCCTCTAACCTCCTGTACAACTGACAAACTTATCTATAAAGATATAACCCGCAAAATTCACTGCCTCCGTCACGACTGTATTGTAACGACCTCACTAACAACACATTAAGTTGAATTTATCATAAAATAAACGCATTTAATATACTGATAATAAATGTATTGTAATATTACTGTAACAAAAGAGGTGAACTGCGAAGCACCTCACCGAAGGTAATTTTGCGGGTTAAGCCTCTAGGAGGCTGAAATTTTGATACACAATAACTATCTTATCAAGGTAAAAAAAGCGGAAAAACAATAAAAGCATCTGAATATATTATAAAATAGGGTTTATAAATAATTATTTTTACCATGCTTGCTTCATATTTGCATTATTATTTTTACTTTTAAACAGTTAAATATATAAATAGTAACATTATGAAAAAGGTAAAACAAAGCGCGTTGCTTATTATTGTGCTGGCAGTTTTTATGTTTCCTGCCTACGGACAATCCTATCGCAACGCAACAGAATTGAATGCAGCCGCAAACCGGCTGGCAAAACAAAATCCTGCAAAGGTAAAAGTACACAAACTGGGGGAGACATTTTCGGGGGTACCGTTTCTGATGCTGGAAATAGGTACCGAAGTAAAAGCTACAAAAAAGAGCAAACCGGCAAT
>JALWNR010000494.1 GCA_027083715.1 Bacteroidales bacterium | reverse complement strand
GTAATAATAAACATCAAACGAACAATTCGTTTTATTAACTATTAGCCTGATTGTAAATTATAAAAAAAGCCCTCCAAGCATCAAACTCAAAGGGCTTCAAAATATAAACTAAATAAATTAAAATAATTTCATATCGTCCAAAACTTTCATTACACTTTTTACTGCTTCGGCAGAAGTATCTAAAAGTTTTTTCTCATCATCAGTGAGTTCAATCTCAATTACTTTTTCGATACCGTTTTTACCAAGAACCACAGGCACTCCTAATGCAACATTTTCATGTCCGTATTCACCTTCAAGTAATGTACAAACAGGGAAAATGCGTTTTTGATCGCGTGCAATAGCTTCTACCATTTGAGCAGCTGCATATCCGGGAGCATACCAAGCTGATGTACCCAGTAATTTAACAATTTCTCCACCTCCTTTTTTAGTACGCTCTACAATTGCATCTAATTTATCTGTATCAATAAGTTGAGTAACGGGAATTCCGGCTACAGTTGTATATCTTGGTAATGGAACCATAGTATCTCCGTGCCCACCCATCAATAATGCCTGAATATCTTTTGGTGAAACGTTCAATTCTTCTGCCAAAAAAGCACGATAACGTGCAGTATCCAAGATACCTGCCATTCCAAAAACTTTATTTCTTGATTTTTTGGAAGTCAAAAATGCAGCATAAGTCATTACATCTAACGGATTCGCAACAATAATAATAATTGCATCCGGAGAATATTTCACTACGCTTTCAGTAACCGATTTAACAATTTTAGCATTGGTAGAAATCAAATCATCACGGCTCATTCCGGGTTTACGAGGCATCCCTGATGTGATTACCACAATGTCTGAACCTGCAGTTTTGCTATAATCATTTGTTGAACCTGTTAAACGAGTATCTGACAAGCGTATGGGAGCAGTTTCCCACATATCTAGCGCTTTTCCTTCTGCGAAATTTTCTCTGATATCTACCAGAACAACTTCGTTGGCTACTTCTTTTACTGCAATGGCATCGGCTACAGTAGCTCCTACATTACCGGCACCTACAACTGTTACTTTCATAATTCTATTTTTTAAAAAAATTGAACATTAAACATCATCTAAAAATCAATACCTTATTATATATAGATATACTAATTTTTGTTTAGCTAAATTACGGTAAAATTTCTTTAGTTCAAATATATTTAACAACATATAAAATATTCAATTCAACATTTTATCAATATATTTGCATCCTAAACTAAAAAAATCATGACACTTATAAAATCTATTTCAGGTATTAGAGGTACCATTGGCGGAACTGTCGGTGAAGGCTTAACTCCTTTGGATGTGGTAAAATTCACCTCTGCATTCGGGTATTGGATAAAGAATAAAAACGCACAGGACAAAATTAAAATGGTTGTCGGGCGCGATGCGCGAATTTCGGGAAGTATGGTAAACAGCTTGGTTACATCCACACTTGCAGGTCTGGGTATTGATGTTATTGATATCGGACTGGCTACTACACCTACTACAGAAATGTATGTTACCAAAGAAAATGCAGCCGGCGGAATTATCATCACGGCAAGTCATAATCCGGAACAATGGAATGCACTGAAACTCCTGAACGAAAAAGGTGAATTTATTACCGATAAAGACGGAAAAGAAGTTCTGGAAATTGCCGAGAAAGAAAGTTTCAGCTATGCTGAAGTACATCAGTTAGGTGAAATTACAAAAGTAGATGATGCACTGGATTATCATATTAACGAAATATTAAAACTCCCCTTAGTAGATGTTGATGCAATAAAAAAAACAGATTTTACTATTGCCGTTGACGCCGTTAATTCTGTAGGTGGAATTGCCATCCCTACTCTATTAAAAAAATTAGGAGTAAATAAAATTATAGAACTTTATTGTAAACCAAACGGTAAATTTCCACACAACCCGGAACCTTTACCCGAAAACCTTACTGAAATTTCGGCAAAAATAAAAGAACAAGGTGCCGATGCCGGTTTTGTGGTTGATCCCGATGTGGACAGACTAGCTATTGTAAACGAAAACGGTAGTATGTTTGGCGAAGAATATACTTTGGTAGCCATAGCAGATTATATTTTGCAAAACAAAAAAGGCAATACGGTTTCTAATCTTTCATCTACACGTGCGCTTAAAGACATTAGCGAAAAATACGGGGTAAACTATTTTTCGGCAGCTGTGGGCGAAGTAAATGTAGTGAATGTGATGAAAAAAGAAAGTGCCGTAATCGGTGGTGAAGGAAACGGTGGTGTTATTTATCCTGAACTGCACTATGGCAGAGACTCATTAGTGGGTGTTGCCTTGTTTTTAACACATCTGGCAAAAAGTAATAAAAAATGCTCTGAATTGCGTGCACAATATCCCGATTATTTTATTTCAAAAAATAAAATTCAACTTTCACCGGAAACAGATGTGGATAATATTCTTGCCCGAATAAAAGCAAATTATCAAAGCAATAATGATGTGCAAATTAACGATATTGACGGTATAAAACTGGAGTTTGCCACAGAATGGGTTCAGCTGCGCAAATCAAATACAGAACCAATTATCAGGGTATATGCCGAAAGCAAAAATGAAGAAGATGCAAATAAATTAGCTGACAGGATTATTGATGAAATAAATAAAATCATTGAAAAAGATTAATTTTGATCACATAAATATTTGTAGTGAAGTTAAAACGGATAATGAAAAATTTCCCAACGCAAATCCTGATGCTTTTCATTTTTGTGCACGCAAGGCGAAAGCACTAATTGAACAATGCAGGCATGATTTTGCGCAAAGTTTAAACACATTGCCAACGGAACTGTATTTCGCAAGCAACAGTTTAATACAAAGTATTAATCTAATTAATTTTCTTATCCTTTTTTCTGATATAACCGATGTTTTTACAAGTATTTTTGAACGTGAAGAATATTTGAACTTTCTGAAAAATCTTGAAAAAATCGGTAAAATAAAACTGCATTTGATAAAAACAGGTAGTTTTGGCGAAATAGAATTGAAAGAATTTCAAAAACAAATCGCAAAAACAAAAGGTAAATCATTAGTTAGCCTTTCACATGCTAATGAGTACAACGGCTTATTAATTCCTGTGAAAGAAATTACAAAAATTTGCACTACACAAAATACTTTATTTCTTCTTAACATAAAACCGACTATTGGCAAATACAGTATAGATTTAGAAAAACTTGCACCGGATTTTGCAATAATGGATTTATCGGAACATTGCGGCGGAAGAAATTCAGGAGTTTTATACGTGAAACAAACAGTAAAAATATCGGATAGTAATTTTTATCACCTAAAAAATATTTTGCTCTCTACCGAAAACAAAGATGCTGAATCAATCTATAAACTTAC
>JALWNR010000493.1 GCA_027083715.1 Bacteroidales bacterium | reverse complement strand
AAATGAGCCGTAATACGTACTGTATCGGCATTCGTTTCTTGACAAGGCGAGCGCAGAATCAATGCCAAATCATTATAAGTATAAACATCAGGTACCACTTTTTTAACACTAATAATTTTATTAATTGATTGTCCGGCAGGTACATAAATTAAACGTCCGTTGAATAAAGGACTGCCATCCATTTCGAGTAAAGCACCATCTTGGTTCGATTTTTCATCTAATTTCAGCAACATCCATTGGTCTTCACCGGTTTCGCTCATATTAGCCAATTGCACTTCAAATAAAGCAGGAACATCTTCCTGAACATTTTCGGCAATAGGATCTTTACAGGTAATACGCGGTACTTCGCGCTTCATGGTAGCATATTGCAACTGGCTGCCTTTATTGTAATATTTGGTCTTTTTTTCGCCTTCGTACGGGCACATACTTTGTCCGCCGCGCGTTATAAAAATAGGTCCGTAAGGATTGGAACCTTTTTTAATATCGATGCTGTAATAATCGCCTTGATTGCCATCTTCGAGATGATAACCAATGGTTACCGTACTGGCTTCTTCTTCGCCACTGCTTTTGGTTTTGGTATGCGAATAACTTTCTGTCAAAGAGACACTTACCCCAATCTTATTAAAGGCGGTACCATAAGAACCGGCAAGGCTTGGCGAAATGGTAAATTCAAAAGATTTGGTTTTGGTGCTTACCGTATCCCATGTTTCGGAACTTTCGTAAATAGAACCTGCATCAAACGAAATGTTTTGTTGTAATTTGGCATTTAGCTTTTCTTTTTCGTTATCGGCTAATATTTTTTCCCATTCGGCAATTTGTTTATTATAAAAATGTACCGAATCGATAAACACAGAATCGGCAGGCCATGAAGAAGGAATCGTAAAATTATAAGAATCGCCGTTGGTAATGCCGGCATCGGAACTGTCTGCCGTAGTATTGTCCCGCCCGAATTCAGGATTATTTACATCACAAATAACGCAATGATAATCTGAGTTTTCTCTAAGCAAGAAATCATTCCTTAATTTTTTTAAGTTGGGCATTAAGTAATTCTCAATATGATATTGCGTATATTGAAAACCGGTTTTAAACTGTGGACTGATTCTTAAACCGGTACTACGCCCGATTTGATAACCATCAATTACATTATCGGTTTTTCCGCTCCCTTTATCCGTTGGGAAAAAATCTACAAATTCGGAAGCACCATACACAATATTAGTGGCATAACCGATAAAAACATCACCTTCATCACCAACATAATCTTCCGAAGCACTGGTTTGCCACATTTTGGTATTGGTAGTACTGGTAGTAGTGGTATTATCCCGAACCCATGTTTCACTATGTTCAAAACCTACAGTGGCAGAATTAATATATTCCACTTCGGTGATTACTCCGGCACCAATTCCCTGAAAGGTTTTAACAGTAGCACCTAATTGGGTTTCAACTTCAAGGCTTCCTCCTTGGGAATTCGTTACATTATAAGTGGAAGTTTTTGAAACCGTATTTCCTACCTGATAATAAGCATAAGAGTTAGAGCCGGGTGGGTCGCGAAGTATCATTTCAATTTTATTGGGTCCGGTAGTTACAAAATTGTTTCCGGTAGGCAATCCACCTAATAAATATGCCTTAAAAGTTCCACCTCCCGGTGCCCATTCGGTTTGAATGGTATGATTATTTCCTGAGAAAGCCGTTATAGACATTGATAACAGATAGTCACCAATACCTCCGGTGGTAATATTGGGTAAACCGCCTGTAAAAATATATTTAAACTGTCCGTTTTTATCCAATTGAAAAGATTGTTTGGTGGTAATGGTTGAAAGAAAGTTTTGAATTTCAAGAATTCCATCACTCACCGGAACAATATCAATTTCGTTATTATTATCAATATTTTCATAAGATTCAAACAAAGAGATTAAAGCGGTATATTTTCTTCTTTGGCGGAAAACCGGATACCATGTTTTCGGTGAGCCGTCAGGATTTGTTATGCGAATTACCGTACCGTCTTTTGTTGTATAAGTACTATCCCAAAAAGCATTACCTCCATCTTTATTGGTTACGGATAATTCGGGTTTTTCACGGTAAACCAGCGGTAAATTGTATTGATAATGAGCACTGTCTATCCGGTTTATGGGCACTGTAGATCCATCAGCCGTATTGGTGTATCCCACGACAACAGTATCGGTTTCGGTTTTTGTGTTAAAAGCTGTGGATAAATCCACCGTTAAATGATAGGTATCATCATAAGTATATTTTCCGGCAGTAATACCGGTAATAATATATTTTTCGGGTAACAAGTAAGCTGTAAACTCCCCGGTTTTAGTATCAGGATATATTTTTATCTGCTTTGGGGCAAGCGGGTCAATTTGATAGTCTGTGGTACCTACAATTGAATCCATAGCACCTTTAAACATTTCGTTATCCCAAGTTCCTGTTACCAATGTGCTTTGGTCGGTTAAGTCATATTCGCGTTGGGTAGTAAGGATAATTTCGGCATTTCCGATATTGTTTTTAGTCTGTCCTAATCCAATGGGTTTTTCTGCTTGAATAGCTCCTCCGACACATCGTCCTACTACTTTGATTAAAGTAGAATCTTTAAAATCAATACCTGTTAAAGGTGCTTGAAAATTCCAATTGCCAATTTCGGGATAGCGACCTCCGGCTGTAAAAACATGTCCGTATTTTACTGTATTAAAATGATGCCAGCCTATAGGTACATAAATTTCATAACGTCCCAAATCATCAGTAACAATAGGTAAACCGTTTTCTTGGGTAACTAACTTACCATCAATTTCAAAACTAACCCCCTTAACGGGAAAATTTGTATTTTCATAAGTAACTACGCCGGTAATTTTAAAGGCGGCAATATCTATAAAATCGACATTGCTATGGGCATTAGAACCATTACCGATATACAATTGTTTCTGGTGCGGGTCAAATTCATGAACTTCAAAAACAGGTGTAAATGTATAGACAGAACCTACTGTATAAGGAATACCGGTAATTAAATAATTTCCGTTTGCATCGGTAATTCCTTTTACCGAAAGTTGCCGTTTAAAAGGTACAGTACTACTTAGCGCAGCATTCGTAACAAAACCATGGTGTTTATTAAACGAGGTTCCTTTGCGCGAAATATCAAATACCTGATTATAGAACATTTCGTTTAGTTTGTAATATACTTTTAGTTCTTTTTCGTTTCCGGCAAGATATCTTATAGAGCTATAAATCATATCCTTACCGGTAAGGGCTTTGTTCCAGATTCTTATATCTTCGATATAACCCAAAAAACTTTGAGTAGTTGCTCCAATATAAATATCGTTGGTATTTGAAGGCGTAGTACCGGTAAAAATAGCCGAAGTATCATAAAC
>JALWNR010000492.1 GCA_027083715.1 Bacteroidales bacterium | reverse complement strand
TTTATTTAACAATTCATTGTAGCTAGTAAATAGACATACTTTTATTAATTTTAATGCGACAATATATAAAAAAAATAACAAAACACAGATGAATATTTATCAGTTTTTAGATTTTTTGGGCACATTTGTTTTTGCAATTAGCGGTGTGCGTTTAGCTGCAGAAAAAAAAATGGACATTTTTGGGGCTATAATAATTGGTTTTGCTTCGGCAATTGGCGGTGGAACCATTAGAGATTTATTACTGGGTGCAACACCTGTTGCATGGATACAAAATTCGGGATATTTATATCTTATTGTGAGTGCAGTAGTTATAGGAATATTATTTGATCGCTATATTTTTGAACTTAAAAATATGTTGCTGATTTTTGATTCTATCGGTTTGGGTGTTTTTACACTGGCAGGGATGCAAAAAGCAATTAATTACGGTATTGATACTGAATATGCGGTTATTTTAGGAGTAACCACAGCCACAGCAGGTGGGATTATTCGTGATATTTTGGCAAATGAAGTACCCTTAATTTTACAAAAAGAAATTTATGCAACTGCCTGTTTTGCCGGAGCATTTATCTATCTTTTGCTTGAGCATTTTAATATAAATTATCATTATAATAGTCTCATTACCATTATTTTTATAGTAGTTTTAAGAACATTTGCCGTTAAGTTCAATATCGCGTTCCCTAGTTTAAGGAAATGAGCAGATATATATTATCCTGATTACATAATTTTATACTCAATTTCCGGTTTATTTTCCAATTTTTTAATGAGTTCTTGAGTTATTTTAACACGATGTGTTCGTGAAAACATTTGTACCCAAATTTTGCTTGATGGTTCGTAAATTAAAAATTTCAATAATGCATTTCCTTTATATTCTTCAGCAAGATGTTGAACTTCATCAATTAATTCATCACTAAGGTACTCTACCGGAATTTTTATTGCCAAAGCATTAAAGGCTTTTTCTTTAATTTCCGAAAGCATTTCAATTTGCGAAACGCTAAATTCAAGCTCATTATTTTCATTATTAAAGCGGTGTTGAACACGCCCTTTCAATGCTAAATAATATCCTTTTGTAAAGAATTTTTTATAATCAAGGTATTGATTTCCAAACATTACCAGCTTATACGAGTCGCTGTAATCTTCCAGAGTAAGACTACCGAAAGGTTTTCCGTTTTTTGTTGTACGATGTTCAAAATTAGTAACAATCCCGGCTACTTTCAGTTCTCTACCCTTTAATTCGCTCAGGTTGGCAAATTGCGAGAGTGTTGCATTGCACCAGGCATCAATTTCGAGCTTGTAATCGTCTAAAGGATGTGCCGACAGATAAATACCGATTAATTCTTTTTCGCGATTCAGGCGGTCAATTTTATCCCATTCTTCGGCATGAGGAATATCGGGTTTTTTCTTTTCTACCACAACATCGCCACCAAATAATGATTGTTGGGGGGTACTTCCTCCCTCGCTTTGCGATTTATTGCCGTATTTAATTAATTCTTCGATGAAATTACCTGTTCCGTTTGCCGATGCAAAAAACTGACTGCGCTTTATATTTCCCATACCGTCAAAAGCTCCGGCAATGGCTAAACCTTCAATGTTGCGTTTGTTTACGGTGCGTAAGTTTACCCGCTCAACAAAATCAAAAATATCTTTAAATTCACCACCTTCTTCCCGTGTTTTGATAATGTGTTCTACAGCTGCTTCTCCAACACCTTTAATTGCAGCCAGTCCAAAACGTAAAGCCCCGTTTTTGTTAACCGTAAACCGTGCATAACTTTCATTAATATCCGGTCCTAGAATATCCAAACCCATACGTTTGCTTTCATCCATAAAGCTACTAACCTTATCTATGTTAGAGAGATTACGGCTTAATATGGCAGCCATAAATTCAGCAGGATGATGTGCTTTCAGATAAGCTGTTTGATAGGATAAATAAGCATAACAAGTGGAGTGCGATTTATTGAATGCGTATTGAGCAAATGCTTCCCAATCGTGCCAAATTTTTTCAAGAGTTTTTTTATCATGCCCTTTTTTGGCAGCACCTTCCATAAACAAGCCTTTCAGCTCATCCATCATGGATTTTATTTTTTTACCCATTGCTTTACGCAAGGAGTCAGCTTGTCCTTTGGTAAAACCCGCGAGTTTTTGCGACAAAAGCATCACCTGCTCTTGATATACTGTAATTCCATAGGTTTCAGCTAAGTGTTCTTCCATTTCGGGCAGGTCATACACAATTTTTTCGCGCCCGTGTTTTCGGTTGATAAAGTTCGGGATGTATTCCATTGGTCCCGGACGATACAGGGCATTCATAGCAATCAGGTCGGCAAAGCGGTTGGGTTTCAGTGCCTTTAAGTGCTTTTTCATTCCATCGGATTCAAACTGGAATAAACCGGTAGTTTCGCCGCGAGCGTATAGTGCAAAAGTTTCCGCATCATCCAAAGGAATGGCATCAATATCCAAATCTATACCGCGCGAAATTTTCACATTGTCCACCGCATCTTTAATGATGGAAAGGGTTTTCAGTCCTAAAAAGTCCATCTTTAACATCCCTACGGATTCAACATGTTTACCATCATATTGGGTAACAAAAAGCTGAGAGTCTTTGGCGGTACTCAACGGAATATAGTTTTCCAAATCGTCTTTACCGATAATAATACCGCAGGCATGAACACCTGTTTGGCGTACAGAGCCTTCCAGAGTTTCGGCAAACTTCAAAGTTTTCTGTATCAGTTCACTACCACCATCACGCTCTTGTTTCAGTTCAGGAACAGCGGCATAAGCTTTTGCCAGTGTTGTACCGGGTTTTTCGGGTACCAATTTGGCAATACGGTCGGCTTCGTGCAAAGGCAGTTTCTGTACACGCGCTACATCGCGAATAGCCATTTTTGCAGCCATAGTACCAAAGGTAACAATTGCAGCAACCCGTTTTTTACCATATTTTTCCACAACCCAATCCAGGATTCGCCCACGACCGTCTTCATCAAAATCAATATCAATATCGGGCATTGAGATACGGTCGGGATTCAGGAAACGCTCAAACAGTAATTGATATTTAACCGGATCGATATTCGTAATTTTCAGGCAATAAGCTACTACCGAGCCGGCTGCCGAACCCCGTCCCGGACCCACGGAAACACCAATTTCGCGTGCTGCTTTCAAAAAATCCCAAACAATAAGGAAATATCCCGGAAAGCCCATTTTTTTTATGGTGTTCAATTCAAAATCAATACGCTCCACCACATCTTCGGGTAAATCATTGCCGTAGCGCTCACGTGCACCCTCGAATGTAATGTGTCTGAGATAATCATCCGGGTTGTCAAAACCATCGGGAAGTGCAAAATCGGGCATAATCGGAGCCGTGTTCAGCTCGTACTCTTCCACTTTTTCAGCAATCTCCATTGTATTTGCCAGTACTTCGGGCACATCGGCAAAAAGCTCTGCCATTTCTGCCGAAGTTTTCAGGTATTCCTGCCCTGAATAGCGCATTCGCGAGGGGTCATCTTTGTCTTTTCCTGTATTAAGGCAAATTAGGATATCATGGGCTTCTGCATCTTCTTTATTGATGAAATGCACATCATTAGTAGCAATGCATTTTACTCCTAACTCTTTTCCTAAACGTAAAATCTCGGTATTAACTTTTGTTTGCTTTGCAAAAGTATCTTTATCAATTTCCGGATTTCCCGTTTTATGACGTTGAAGTTCCAAATAAAAATCATCACCAAAAACTTCTTTGTATTGTTTAATACTTTCAACCGCCTCTTCCATTTTTCCTGCCAAGATAAGCTCAGGAATTTCACCACCAAGACATGCCGAAGAAATAATTAAACCCTCATGCAACTCAAAAAGCAATTCTTTATCAATACGGGGTTTGTAATAGTAGCCTTCCATCCATGCATAAGAAATCAGTTTTACCAGATTATGGTAACCTGTTTTATTCTTAGCCAGGATAATCATGTGATTGCGGCTACGGTCAATTTTTTCTTTAGTATCAAAACGCGAACGTTTTGCAACATAGGCTTCGCATCCGAGGATAGGTTTTATACCTGCTTTGGTTGCTTTATCATGAAAAAGTTTTACGCCGAACATGTTTCCGTGATCGGTTATTGCCAAGGCTTTCATGCCATCGGCTTTTGCTTTCTCAAGCAGTCCGGGAATACTTGATGCTCCATCAAGGATAGAGTACTGCGTATGTACGTGTAA
Organism: Bacteroidales bacterium; assembly: GCA_027083715.1. GTDB lineage: Bacteria > Bacteroidota > Bacteroidia > Bacteroidales > NBLH01 > NBLH01. The sequence goes on along the minus strand of JALWNR010000492.1, from coordinate 9,483 downwards.
ATGCGTAAACTCTTGTTTCATTTTTTTATTTAAAATACTGGTTATATGAATAATAGCACCTGTTTGCAGGGGACATTCAGGCAGTGTAAAATTAGAAATTTCAAAGCAGAAATTTAGCAATTGTTGATAAATAGATGATAAAGTTTATAAGCACTTGTGTAATAATAATCTGCAATAATTTGTCTCCCGACTTTCAGAACAGGCTTTTCAGGCGCAGATGTATTTCATCATTATTCTTAGGGCTGTCCTAAGCTGAAATAAAATAAGGCTTTCAGCCTTTGCCCTGAAAAGGCGATTAACCGCTCCCGGGAACCAATATATCAATTTATCGACAACCGGGCATGATATGCAAAGTTTCACTTATAGTTTTAATCTCTTCAACTTTTAATCTTTCAATACTTAAACTGTACCCTGTTACAGCATAATCCGCCTTAACCAATCTCTAAAAAAACATGGAAGACAAACGTATTATTTCCTGTTTGTATCAATCACGGATATTTCATACATTTGCAACTTAAATTTTAAAAATCAATAGAAAGCAGAGTAAGATATGGCAAGTGAAGATTTATTTAAAAAAATTACCGCTCATGCAAAAGAGTATGGTTTTATTTTTCCTTCAAGTGAGATTTATGACGGTTTGGGGGCTGTTTACGATTATGCACAAAACGGCGTTGAACTGAAAAATAATATAAAAAACTACTGGTGGGATGCCATGGTGAAAATGAATGAGGAAATTGTCGGGCTGGATTCGGCAATCTTTATGCACCCGACGGTTTGGAAAGCATCGGGACACCTAAGTGCTTTTAACGATCCACTAATTGACAATAAAGACTCAAAAAAACGTTATCGTGCTGATGTGCTCATTGAAGATTTCAGAGCAAAAATTGAAGCAAAAATTGATAAAGAAATCACGAAAGCTAAAAAACGCTTTGGCGATTCGTTTGATGAAGAACAGTTTCGGGCTACGAATCAACGTGTACTGGCAAATCAAAAAAAAATTGATGAATTAAATAAACGCTTTGTTGCTGCACTGGAAAGCAACGATTTAGAGGAATTGAAACAAATTATTTTAGATTATGATATTACCGATCCTGTATCGGGCTCGCGTAACTGGACGGATGTTCGCCAATTTAACCTGATGTTTGAAACCAAATTGGGTTCGGTGAGTGAAGGAGCTAACAGTATTTATTTGCGCCCCGAAACTGCACAAGGTATTTTTGTAAATTACCTGAATGTACAAAAAACAGGACGCATGAAATTGCCGTTTGGAATTGCTCAAATAGGTAAAGCTTTCCGTAACGAGATTGTTGCCCGCCAATTTATTTTCCGTATGCGGGAGTTTGAACAAATGGAAATGCAATTTTTTGTAAAACCGGGCGAGGAAATGAAATGGTATGAACATTGGAAAGAGACTCGTATAAAATGGCATAAAGCCTTAGGTTTGGGCGATGAAAAATACCGTTTTCACGATCATGATAAACTGGCACACTATGCCAATGCAGCTGCCGATATTGAATTTCAGTTTCCGTTTGGATTTAAAGAGTTGGAAGGTATTCATTCGCGTACTGATTTTGATTTAAGCAGTCATGAAAAAGAATCGGGCAAAAAAATCAGGTATTACGATAACGAGGCTGGTGAATCGTATGTGCCTTATGTTGTGGAAACCTCAATTGGTTTAGATCGTATGTTCCTTGCAGTACTTTCGGCAGCTTATTCTGAAGAAACGATTAAAAAAGACGATGGGAGCACTGATAGCCGTGTGGTATTACGCATTCCGCCGCAACTGGCTCCGGTAAAAGCAGCTGTTTTACCATTAGTGCGCAAAGACGGATTGCCGGAAAAAGCGCGCGAAATCATGAACAGTTTGAAGTTTGATTTCAATTGTCAGTATGATGAAAAAGATTCTATCGGCAAACGGTATCGCCGCCATGATGCAATAGGAACACCATTTTGTCTGACTATTGATCATCAAACTCTGGAAGACAATACGGTGACCTTACGCTATCGCGACAGCATGAAACAAGATCGTGTACCTGTAGATAGATTAAGCGAAATTATTGACGGTTTAGTGAATTTTAAAAATTTGTTAAAGAAGTTATAGGTTGTCGGTTAGTAATAAGTTGCTTGTTGGTTTCTGATTATCTGTTGATTTATCTGCCGGAGGCAGATGGTTTGGACTTAATTAAACGTGCAGGAAAGTAAAATTGACTTGGCAGGTTTATGCGTGTATGCAGTAGGGATTGAAGTGGTAGCTCGCCGCAGCCAAAAGCCTGCATAAACACGACAAAAAAGAGCGGCGGAACAGAGCTGCTTTTTTGGCGATGTTTTGCAGATTTTGGCAAGGGGACTATAAGCGGAAAGCCCGTAACTGCCCAAATAAAATATAAAACTGAATTAATCATATATAGTAATGGAAAATTATAAGGATATTTTTAAAAAGGCTTTACCTTTTCTTGTTGCAATAGTATTTTTTATTGCTTTGAGTTTTATTTATTTTAATCCGGTGCTTGAAGGCAAGGTGTTGCCACAAATGGATAATATTCATGCTAAAGGAATTTCGCATGAATTAGCAAAATATCATGAAGAGACGGGTGAATACTCGCAATGGACTAATTCGATGTTTGGTGGAATGCCGGCTTATCAAATATATCTTGGCGAAACAAATAATATTTACTTGTATATTCAACGTTTCTTACGATTAGGATTGCCTTATACAACTGTTGCTATACTCTTTATTTACATGTTTGGCTTTTATTTATTGTTGCTGAGCTTGCGCTTTAATCATTGGCAAAGTATTTTGGGCGGAATGGCTTTTGGGCTGGCTTCGTATAATATTATTATAATTGCTGCCGGACATATTACTAAAACTTATGCTATTGCATATATGGCACCGGTAATAGCGGGTGTACTGATGGCTTATCGGGGAAAGTATTTATGGGGTGGAATTATCACTACTTTTGCTTTGGGTGTTGAAATTTCGACCAATCATATCCAGATTATTTATTATTTGGCTTTGATGATTGTTTTACTGATTTTGACTCAATTTGTTTATGCAATTATTGAGAAGAAATTAAATGATTTTTTTAAAGCATCGGCAATTTTAGCTGTTGCTGCCATTTTGGCTATTTTACCGAATATTACCGGATTAGCTACTACTTATGAATACGGAAAAGAAAGTATTCGCGGAAAATCTGAACTTACAGATAATATGCATAATAAATCAAGTGGGTTGGATAAGGATTATGCACTTGCTTGGAGTTATGGTAAAGATGAAACGTTTACTTTAATGATACCGAATGCCAAGGGCGGAGCAAGTGCTCCGATTGGTCCGGATATGGATGTTTTAAAAGACGTAAATCCACAATTTGCCGAGTATGTTGCAAAATCATCTTCGTATTTTGGCAATCAGCCGTTTACATCGGGTCCTGTGTATGTAGGTGCTATTTTGATATTTTTGTTTGTTTTTGGTTTATTTACTATAAAGGGTACTCTTAAATGGTGGCTTCTTGCTGCTGCATTGCTCGGAATTTTACTTTCCTGGGGTAAAAACTTAGAGTGGTTTACCGATATTTTCTTTTATTATGTGCCGATGTACAATAAGTTCAGAACGGTATCAATGTCATTGGTGATTACTAGTTTTGCCGTACCCCTTTTGGCAATGATGGTTTTAAAGGAAGTAATGGACGATCGTGATTTTATCAAAAAAAATAAAAAGTGGTTTTATATATCTTTAGGAATTACCGGCGGATTAAGTTTGATTTTTTATCTTATTCCTGATGTATTTTTTAATTTTTTAAGTGTAAATGAAATTGCACGTTTTGATGCACAAAAAGCAGAATCGGCACAGGCAGCTCAGCAGCTCAATTTGTATATTGAAGGTTTGAAAAGTGCACGCATGAATATTTTTAAAGCAGATGCTATTCGCAGTTTCTTTTTCATTGTTTTAAGTGCAGGAGCATTGTGGGTGTATGCTAATGTTAAAGCAGTTAAGCAAAGCCATTTATTACTCGCTTTAGCAGTTCTTATTTTGTCTGATATGTGGACAGTGGATAAGCGTTATTTGAACGAAGATATGTTTCGTAAGAAAAGTTTTGTGCGCAATGAATTTCCGAAAACTCCTGCTGATGAGGTTGTTTTAAAAGATGCTGATCCTGATTTTCGGGTATTAAGCTATTTGCACAGTCCTTTTAATGATGGTTATACGCCTTATTATCATAAATCAATTGGTGGATATCATGGTGCAAAATTACGAAGATATCAAGATATTATTGACAGGTATTTAGGATATGAGATACAAGCAGTGGCACAGGCACGCCAACGTGATACAACTGGTAACTTGGCAGGTTTGTTTAGTAAAACCAATATTATCAATATGCTGAATACTAAATATGTGATTTTTGCACCCAAAGAAGTGGAATTGAATTGGCAGGCTTTGGGGCATGCATGGTTTGTTGATGATTATGAATTGGTGAATAATGCCGATGAAGAAATTGCCGCTCTGGCAACTTTTAATCCTGCAAAAACTGCAATTATTGATAAGCAATTTAAAAATCAGATAAACGATTTACCCAAAGAGTTTTTCTCATTAGATACAGGATATATTGAGCTGGTAGATTATAAACCGAATTATTTAAAGTATAAAGCATTTACTCCGAAAAAACGTTTGGCTGTTTTTTCGGAGGTGTATTATGATAAAGGCTGGAATGCTTATATTGATGGCTTCCCTGTTGAACATTTACGTGTTAACTATATTTTACGTGCTTTGGTTGTCCCCGAAGGAGTACATGAAATAGAGTTTCGTTTTGAGCCAAAAACCTATAGTATTAGTAAAAAAATTGCCTTAGGTAGTTCAATTCTAGTGGTTTTATTGTTGATTGGCATGATTGTGTTTAGTTTTAAAAATACTAAATTGAAAAATAAGGATATAAACGAATAATTTTTTCAGCCTGTCCTAAAAAGACAGGTTTTTTTCGTTTAGAGAATTGATATATTGGGTTAGCTCAACACAAAGTGCTGAGCTAATCAAATCGGCTATTTCCAAGGACCCCATTTCATGGTTAATTTGTCTCTTTTTCGGCTTTTACCGGTGTTGAGGTTCTTTTGGAAATAACTTATTCCGTCATCTTCAAAAAAATATGCCATGATTTCAACTTTATTTTTTGCTTCGGGCTTATTGTTGTAGTTTATTACCAGTGTTTTATAGATTATTCCGTTTTTTCTGTATAGATACCTGCTAACATATCTTTTATCATTGAGTTCAACAATACAATTCCTGTTTAGTGAATTATTACTATTGTTAAAGTCCATTCTTTTTAAATCAAAATTATCATCAAATTCATAAACAAAAGTACCATCGGAATAAACATTTTCGGGCTCATTTTTTTTGACTATAGTGAATTTTCTACCTTCTTTTGTTATTGAATAGTTTACCGTATGGCAAACTTCATTTTTTTCTTTTCCTGTGCTGCGTCCGCAGTAACTAATTAATTTGTAGTTAGAGAGTACTCCGTCAGGGAAATATTTAAACTCTTTAACTTTCTGAATATCGGTGTATAACAATACACCTTTTTGATAGTTTTTTGTTGCTTGGTAAACGCTTTGGTATTTTTTTACCTTTATAACTCTTCCGCGATTATCAAAGAATACAGAATCAATCGGGACTTTATATATATTTCCACTCTCTTTTCTTATTATGGTGCTGCGCCCTTTCATTACCACAATGTTTTCATTATTTCCATAAGTAAATGATGTGTTTATTTGAGGTGTTTTTAAGTAAGTAATTTGCTTATTAATCGTATCTGTTTTTATTTTTAATGAATTTCCAGATAAATTAATTACAGATTTCCAGGGAGCATAAGGTGCATCAATTTTTTGTGATAAAATAATATAAGTGTAATCACTAAGCATTGAGTCTCCTAGAATATAGACCGGTTTTGTGTAAATAATGATTTCTTCGCTTGTCGATTTTATTGCAGCATCTATAAGCATCGGAAGATTTTGTTTTAAGAAACTTACAGAATCTAAAATAAGTTTTCTATGGTATAAAGAGTCTTTGACAAATTTTTCCCGGGCAATGAGTGAATCTCTGATAAAATCTTCTCTTGCCATGAGAGAATCCCTGATAAACTCTTGCCTTTTAATAGAAGCTGAATCAGTAGGTGTACCGACTGAGTCTTTTTCAATAATTAAGATGGGGTTTTGATTTTCATTTTTTTTAATTGTATCCTGATTAATTTGTGCAAAAACTTGTGCAAAACTTAGTAATTCTATCAGGATAATAATAATATTCCGTAACATATTAAATTTTTTTAGTTAATTTTTAGAAAAACGCAAAACTTATAGCACAGATTGTAATAGCAGATCAAACAGTATTCTTATATTTTCGGATAATTTTTTGATCATATTCTTTAAGGCTTTTGTTAAACTTTTCTTTACCAAATTCAATTAACTCATTAGCAAGATGAAAATCAAAAGTACCACAAACAGTTTTAGAAATACTTATTAGAATATCCGGCGGATATTTTTCAATACTAAATTTACTGATTTGATTTTGCATCATATCAAAGGAACTGTCCATAATATCAAAGTATCCGATTTTTAGTTCTTCAGGTTCTCCTTTTTCTTTCGGAAATAGTCGTTCCCATTGTTCTTTAAATTCGATTCTTTTTAATAGGGTACTTATTTCTTTTTTCTTTTTTTTATGTGTTTTTTGTTTTCTTTTTAAAGCAGGCTGATTATTGTCTAATGCATTTAAATCAACAGCAATCAATAAGTCATTTTCTTGGCGCTCAACTCTGTTTAAAGGAATAGGGTTTAAAATTCCTCCATCTATTAGTATTTGACCCTCATGTTTGTATGGTTCTAAAACATTAGGAATAGAAACCGATGCTCGCAGAGCATCTTTAAGTTTTCCGTTGCGAAAAACTACTTCTTTTTGCTTGATTAAATCAACAGCAACTGCAGAAAAGGAAATGGGTAAATCCTCAATTGCAATATTCCCCAGAAAGGGTTCAATTTCATCAAAAATCCGTATTCCTTTGATAAATCCGTGGCTACTGATGGTAAAATCCATTAAACGAAAAACATCCAATTTATCTAATTTGAGTAACCACTCTTTGTATTCTTGCAGATGACCGGCTGCATATATTCCTCCCACAACCGCCCCCATTGAAGTACCCGAAATAGCTTTTATTTCAAAATTTTGTCTTTCCAGCTCTTCAATAACACCAATGTGTGCTATTCCGCGTGCACCACCACTTGCTAAAACCAATGATACGGGTTGTTTGGTCATTTTTCGATTTTTTTAAATCTTCTGATTTTGATATTGAAATATGCAAAAATAACGGTCATAACCGGACTAATCAAATTAAAAAAAGCATACATTACATAATCTCCGGTTGCCACTCCTAAAACTCTTGCTTGCGTAGCACCTCCGGTATTCCAAGGAATAAGCACTGAGGTAACTGTACCTGCATCTTCGAGCGTTCGACTTAGCACTTCGGGTTTTAAACCGCGTTTTTCAAAGGCTTCTTTATACATTTCGCCGGGTACTACTATTGAAATATATTGGTCTGATGCTGTAATATTGAAAAAAATAGAAGATGCGGCTGTTGATGTGATTAATGAAGCATCTGATTTAACCAATTTAATAACCGATTGGGTAATTTTTACCAACATACCAGTTGATTGCATAATTCCTCCAAAAATCATAGCTGAAAGTATCAGCCAAATAGTATTTAACATACCTGCCATACCTCCTGATGAAAATAAATCGTTAATGGCTTGGTCTTTTGTTACGATTGAAACGCTTCCGTACATAGCTTCCATAACCGCAACATAAGAAGCTTTCAGGTAATTTTCATCAATATTTGATAATTGTGTAATAATATGCGGCTGAAAAATTACTGCAAATATTCCTCCCAATACTACTCCGGCAGCTAATGAAGGTAATGGCGGTACTTTTTTTAGAATAATAAAAAATAAAATTGCCGGTACTAAAAATAACCAGGGGGTAATATGGAATGTATCAGCTATTGCAGATTGAACCACACCAACACCCGAAGCTTGAACATCAAAATTATAGTTAAAGCCAATAATCAGAAAAATTATCAGTGTTAATGACATAGACGGAACCGTTGTAAACATCATGTATCGGATGTGTGTAAACAGGTCTGTACCGGCCATTGCAGGAGCTAAGTTTGTTGTATCTGATAATGGAGACATTTTATCCCCAAAATACGCGCCCGAAATAATTGCACCGGCAATAATTGGTTTGTCGATACCCATTGCATCTCCAATACCCAACAGTGCTACACCTATTGTGGCAATAGTTGACCATGAACTTCCGGTTGCCAAAGAAACCACTCCACTAATTACTACAGCTGCAAACAAAAATATTTTTGGATGTAAAATATCCAAACCATAATAAATTAATGCAGGAACTACACCACTAATTAGCCAAGTACCGGATAATGCTCCAATTAATAATAATATAATAATTGCCGGCATTGCCGAGTCAATAGTTTTTACAATTTGTTCACGCATTTCTGTCCAACTGTATCCTAAATGTCCGCCAATAGCTGCTGCTAATGCTCCGGCTGTGAGTAATGCCAGTTGGTTAGAGCCATCAAGTGTTGCGTCGCCCCAAATGTAAACATTTGCAGCAAGCAAGATAATTAAAAATACAATAGGGATTAATGCCTGAATTAGGCTTGGCTTCTTTTTCATAAATTTGGTATTTTTTAAAATGCAGTATAATAGTATAAAAGTTTTGCGAAATTTTAAAAGTTTAGAACAAATATTTTTTAATATTTAATGCTTTAAATCATTTAAAAGTTTGTTATGTAACAGGTCAATTATTTAATGATTGAGTAAAACATTGACTATTTTTGCATAAATATTTTAAGTATAACTTGGGGAAATATTGTTTTAATACCTTTTAAATCAATTAAAATTAAAAAAAATGTTAAGCACTAATGAATATTTTGATGGTAAAGTTAAATCAATAGGCTTTGAAACCAAAGAAGGAAAAGCAACAATTGGTGTTATGGCGCCGGGCGAATATGCCTTTGGGACTTCAAGCATTGAATTAATGACCATAATTTCAGGAGAAATGACTGTTTTATTGCCTGATGAAAAAGAATGGAGAAATTATAAAGAAGGTGAAAGTTTTAGGGTAGAAAAAGATAAAAAATTTGCCGTTAAAACACAAACTGATACAGCATATAAATGCCTATATCTTGATTAACCTGATGTTTAAAAAGTGAAAGCCGGATTTGATAAACATTTCCGGCTTTTTTATTTACTGGTTCCTAATTGGATAGGTTTTGATTATTTCTGATTGATTTATTACTTATTGGATAGTTTAAACAAAACTACTTTATTAAAGGAGTATTGTGTGAAACAATTATTTGTAAATATCCTCTCTATATTTACCCGCATCTTCATCTTCTAACATACTTAAATAACTTTTATATCGTGAGA
>JALWNR010000491.1:7133-13682 GCA_027083715.1 Bacteroidales bacterium | reverse complement strand
TACGGAAATAATTGAAATAATTTGCCTATTAAAAAAAATAAAATCTAAATGCGGCAGGCCTAAAAATATATGTTTAACAGCTACCCAATTTATAAAAAAAAAAAAAAAAAGATAGCTGAAGAAGATTATCAAAAGAGTATCAAGTATTTTATTTCCTGAAATTTTCATTTGTTTTAAATATTTGAATTGGTTTATCAAAAATAATAAAATAAATCGCTTAAAACAAAAAAGTCCCGATAGGGACTTTAAAAATTATATTTTTGTAAAACAACTATGCTTCCGGTGTAGGACCACCAAAACTCATAGGCATAACCGGTCCACCCATATCTACATTTTTAATTGGACCGTGCATTGATTCAAATTTTTTGATATTATCCTGTAAGGCAAGCATTAAACGTTTGGCATGTTCCGGGGTTAGAATAATGCGGGAATTAACTTTTGCTTTAGGCACACCGGGCATTACCCGCACAAAATCAATCACAAATTCACTGCTTGAATGTGTAATTATGGCAAGATTTGAATACTTACCTTGCGCAACTTCTTCGTCTAACTCAATATTGATCTGATTTTGATTTTTTTTATCTTCCATTTTACAAAAGTTTGATTATAATTTAGGAAAAAAGCAGTCAGCAATATTTCTGCCAACTGCTTTTTTGAATTTATTTAGCTCCTTGCTTTTCTTCTTTACTTTTCACCAAAGTTTCATACTCTTCCATTGAGCCTACAATGATGTTTTTATAATCTCTTCTTCCGGTTCCAGCTGGAATTAAATGACCTACAATAACATTTTCTTTCAAGCCTTCCAGATAATCAACTTTTCCGTTGATAGCTGCCTCATTCAATACTTTTGTAGTTTCCTGGAACGATGCTGCCGAAATAAAACTCTTGGTTTGCAATGATGCCTTGGTAATACCTTGCAATATCTGATCGGATGTTGCCGGCTCTGCATCACGAGTAACTACAAGTTTCAAATCTTTACGCTTTAATAAAGAATTTTCATCTCTGAGTTTTCGAGCAGTAACTACCTGTCCGGGATGTAGGTTTGTTGAATCGCCTGCATCAATAACAACTTTCTTACCAAAAATATTGTCATTTTCTTCCATGAATACCCATTTGTCAACAATTTGTTTTTCAAGGAAATTTGTATCACCCGGTTTATCGATAATTACCTTTTTCATCATTTGACGAACAATTACCTCAAAGTGCTTATCGTTAATTTTCACACCTTGTAATCGATAAACTTCTTGAACCTCGTTAACAATATATTCTTGAACTTTTGTAGGTCCTTTAATTTTTAGAATATCGGCAGGAGTGATAGCACCATCCGATAAAGGTACTCCGGCTTTTACATAATCATTTGCCTGAACCAGAATTTGTTTAGACAAAGGTACCAGATATTTCTTTTCTTGTCCTGATTTTGCCGTAATAATAATTTCGCGATTACCCCGCTTAATTTTACCAAATGCAACTACCCCGTCAATTTCGGAAACCACTGCCGGATTTGATGGATTACGCGCTTCAAACAATTCGGTAACTCGTGGCAAACCACCCGTAATATCACCGGCTTTGCCCAAATGACGTGGTATTTTAGCAAACACATCCCCTTGTTTTACGGTATTTCCTTCCTTAATAATAATGTGTGCACCTACCGGTAAGTTGTATGATTTTAACACTTCACCATCTTCTGAAACAATATTGATTTCTGGGTTCTTGGTTTTATCTTTTGTTTCGATAATTACAATTTCCATCAATCCTGTTTGCTCATCCGATTCTTGTTTGAAAGTAATTCCTTCTTCCAAATGTTTAAACTGAATGATACCACCTATTTCTGATGCAATTACAGCATTGTATGGGTCCCATTCGCAAATGGTTTCACCTTTTTTAACTTCTTCGCCTTCTCCTTTATAGAGTTTTGCTCCATAAGGAATTGAATGAGTAGATAAAGTAATTTTTGTATTCGGATCAACAATTTTCAATTCAGCCATACGACCAATAACTATTTGAGTAGTTGTTCCGTCACTTTCTTCATGATCAACAGTTCTTAATTCCTCAAATTCAGTTACTCCATCATATTTTGCGACAACACTTGATTCAGTTGCAATATTACCGGCTGTACCCCCAACGTGAAAAGTTCTCAATGTCAGCTGTGTACCCGGTTCACCAATTGACTGTGCCGCAATTACGCCAACAGCCTCACCAATCTGAACCATACGTCCCGAAGCTAAATTTCTACCGTAGCATTTTGCACAAACACCTTTGTGAGATTCGCAAGTAAGTACTGAACGAATTTCAACTTGTTCTATCGGAGAATCTTCAATAACTTGTGCTATTGCCTCTGTTAATTCTTCTCCGGCAGCAATAATTAACTCTCCGGTAGTTGGATGATAAATATCATGAACAGTTGTTCTACCCAAAATACGATCGTAAAGGGTTTCTACAACTTCTTCATTTTTCTTTAATGCGGTAGCCACTAAACCTCTTAATGTTCCGCAATCATTTTCAGATACAATAACATCTTGAGCTACATCAACTAATCTACGTGTCAGATAACCAGCGTCAGCTGTTTTTAAAGCTGTATCGGCCAAACCTTTACGTGCACCGTGTGTCGAAATAAAGTATTCAAGTACCGAAAGTCCTTCTTTAAAGTTAGAAAGAATAGGGTTTTCAATAATTTCAGAACCGGCAGCACCTGATTTTTGTGGTTTTGCCATCAAGCCTCTCATTCCGGATAACTGACGAATTTGTTCTTTTGATCCCCTTGCTCCGGAGTCCAACATCATATAAACAGAATTAAATCCCTGATTATCAGAGGACAAACTATTCATCAGTGTTTGTGTTAAACGTGCATTAGTATGTGTCCAAACATCAATTATTTGATTATACCGCTCGTTATAAGTAATGAATCCCATATTATAGTTATTCAATACTTCATCTACTTGCTTATAACCTTCTTCAACCAGTTTTACTTTTTCTTCGGGTATAATCACATCATCAAGGTTGAAAGAAAGTCCGCCTTTAAACGCCATTTGATATCCAAGATGTTTAATATCATCAAGAAATTTGGCTGTAGCGGCAGTTCCTTTTGTTTTCAGGATGTGCCCGATAATATCTCTTAAAGCTTTTTTGGTCAACAATTCATTAATAAAACCAATTCCTTCCGGAACGTGCATATTAAAAATTACACGACCTAAGGATGTTTCAATTAGTTTATTAACAATTTTACCGTCTTCCAGTACATCTGCTTTGATTTTAATCATTGCATGAAGTTCTACAGCTTTTTCATTATAAGCAATAACCGCTTCTTCTGCCGAATAAAAAATCAAGCCTTCACCTTTTACAGGTCGTTCCGGTGTACTTTTTCTTGATTTGGTAATATAGTAAAGACCCAATACCATATCCTGTGAGGGTACGGAAATAGGTGCTCCATTAGCCGGATTTAAAATATTATGCGAAGCCAGCATTAAAATTTGTGCTTCTAAAATAGCTGCATTACCTAAAGGTAAGTGTACCGCCATCTGGTCACCGTCAAAGTCAGCGTTAAATGCTGTACAAACTAATGGATGCAACTGAATGGCTTTACCTTCAATCAGTTTTGGTTGGAATGCCTGAATACCCAAACGGTGAAGAGTGGGAGCACGGTTAAGTAAAACAGGGTGCCCTTTCAGTACATTTTCCAAAATATCCCAAACAACAGGATCTTTTCGATCTACAATCTTTTTTGCCGATTTAACTGTTTTTACAATACCTCTTTCAATCAGTTTACGGATGATAAAAGGTTTGTAAAGTTCGGCAGCCATATTTTTTGGAATACCACATTCGTGCAATTTCAATTCAGGACCAACCACAATTACCGAACGTGCCGAATAATCCACGCGTTTACCCAAAAGGTTCTGACGGAAACGTCCTTGTTTACCTTTTAAGCTGTCGCTTAATGACTTTAACGGGCGATTTGCTTCGGTTTTAACAGCACTTGATTTTCTTGAATTGTCAAATAAAGAATCAACTGCTTCCTGAAGCATTCTTTTTTCATTACGTAGAATAATTTCCGGAGCTTTAATTTCAATCAATCTTTTCAAGCGGTTGTTACGAATAATTACCCTACGATACAAATCGTTCAGGTCAGAAGTTGCAAAACGACCTCCATCTAATGGAACCAATGGACGAAGTTCCGGTGGAATAACCGGTACTACTTTTACAATCATCCATTCCGGTTTATTAATATTTCTCGAATTACGGAAAGCATTAACTACCTGAAGTCTTTTCAGAGCTTCATTTTTTCTTTGTTGCGAAGTTTCTTTGCTAGCTTTATCTCTTAGTTCAAATACCAAATTGTCTAAATCAATTCTTGACAAGAGAAAATGCAGTGCTTCGGCTCCCATTTTGGCAATGAACTTATTAGGATCATTATCATCCAGCATTTGATTTTCTTTTGGAAGAGTATCCAAAATATCCAGATATTCTTCTTCTGTTAAAAAATCAAGATATTTAACACCATCAGCTGCTTTTACACCGGGTTGTATAACTGCATATCTTTCGTAATAGATAATTGAATCCAGTTTTTTTGTAGGAATCCCTAACAAATAACCTATTTTATTTGGAAGCGATCTAAAGTACCAGATATGAGCAACGGGAACGACCAGTGAGATATGCCCCATACGCTCTCTACGCACCTTTTTTTCTGTAACTTCAACACCACATCGGTCACAAACAATACCTTTATATCTGATTCTTTTATATTTTCCGCAATGACATTCATAATCCTTTACGGGGCCAAAAATTCTTTCACAAAATAATCCGTCTCTTTCCGGCTTGTATGTTCTATAGTTGATTGTTTCTGGTTTTAAAACTTCACCACTTGAGTGTTCCAGAATTTCTTCGGGCGAAGCCAAACCTATAGAGATTTTTGTAAAATCGCTTTTTACTTTAGTATCTCTTCTAAAAGCCATAATTAAAATTTTATTAATTTTTTTAAGAATGTAAGTCCGGCAAGCAATTAATAATTACTTGCCGGAAATATTTATATGAAATAGATTATTCTAATCTTATACTCAGACCTAAACCTCTAAGTTCGTGCAGTAATACGTTCAGTGATTCCGGAATTCCCGGTGTTGGTAAAGGATCTCCTTTAACAATTGCTTCGTAAGTTTTGGCTCGTCCTACAACATCATCCGATTTAACGGTCAATATTTCTTGTAAAATATTGGCGGCACCAAAAGCTTCAAGAGCCCAAACTTCCATTTCACCAAAACGCTGTCCGCCAAACTGAGCCTTACCACCAAGCGGCTGTTGGGTAATTAGTGAGTACGGACCTATTGAACGTGCATGCATTTTATCATCCACCATATGTCCCAATTTCAGCATGTAAATTATACCTACTGTTGCCGGCTGGTCAAAGCGTTCACCTGTTCCACCATCATACAAATAAGTTTTTCCGTATCTCGGGACTCCTGCTTTATCAGTATATTCATTAATTTCATCAATGCTGGCACCATCAAAAATAGGAGTAGCAAATTTTAAACCAAGTTCTTTACCTGCCCAACCAAGTACAGTTTCATAGATCTGTCCGAGGTTCATACGCGAAGGTACTCCTAATGGGTTCAAAACAATGTCCACGGGAGTTCCATCTGCAAGGAAAGGCATATCTTCCTGACGAACAATACGGGCAACAATCCCTTTGTTTCCGTGTCGTCCTGCCATTTTATCACCTACCTTAATTTTACGTTTTTGAGCGATATAAACTTTAGCTAACTGAATAATACCGATTGGCAATTCATCGCCTATTGATATATTGTATTTTTTTCTACGGTATTTACCTTCAATTTCTTTGTGTTTCACAACGTAGTTGTGAAGCAATTGCTTAATCAACTCGTTTTTCTTCTTATCTGTTGACCATTTATTGGCAGTAATATGCATATAGTCAATATCTTGAAGAATTTTTAAGGTAAATTTAGTTCCTTTTGGAATTACTTCTGTACCGTAATAATCTTTAACTCCTTGTGAGGTTTTTCCATTTACCAAAATAAACAACTTGTCAATTAAGCGTGAACGCAATTCTTCTATTGCACGCTCTTGCTCTTTATCGAGTTTTTCAATTAAAGGTTTATCCGCATTTTTTGATTTACGGTCTTTAATTGCTCTTGAAAACAATTTTTTATCGATAACTGTACCGTATAATGACGGAGATGCCTTTAATGAAGCATCTTTAACATCACCTGCTTTATCGCCAAAAATTGCACGTAAGAGTTTTTCTTCCGGTGATGGATCTGATTCTCCTTTTGGGGTAATTTTACCAATTAAAATATCGCCGGGTTTTACATCTGCACCCACGCGTATCATACCGTTTTCATCTAGGTTTTTGGTTGCTTCTTCACTTACATTAGGAATATCAGATGTAAGTTCTTCCAAACCTCTTTTGGTATCACGAACCTCTAAAATATATTCTGTAATGTGAATTGAAGTAAAAACATCTTCTTTTACAACATTTTCAGAAATTACAATAGCATCCTCAAAGTTATAGCCTTTCCAAGGCATAAAAGCAAATTTAAGATT
>JALWNR010000491.1:0-7123 GCA_027083715.1 Bacteroidales bacterium | reverse complement strand
TACAATTGGTCGAAGATTTACACTTGTATTTTGGTTTGTTTTTCTAAATTTTGGTAATACGTATCTTTTGGAATCTTCTTCAAAACTTACAAATTGCTCATCCTCATTACGTGAATAACGAACAATGATTTCGTTTGCATCTACATATTCAACAATACCATCACCTTCGGCAACTACCTGTACGCGTGAATCCTGAACAACTGTTTTTTCCAAACCTGTACCAACAATTGGTGATTCAGGATTTAATAAAGGTACCGCTTGACGCATCATGTTTGAACCCATTAAGGCACGGTTGGCATCATCGTGCTCAAGAAAAGGTATTAATGATGCAGCAATCGAAGCTATTTGGTTTGGAGCTACGTCCATTAAATCTACTTTATCATTTTCGATTAACGGATAATCAGCTTCGTATCTTGATTTTACTTTTTCATTTACAAAATGACCTTCTCCATCAATTTGTGCATTTGCTTGTGCAATTGTTTTAGCCTCTTCTTCTTCTGCGCTTAAATAAACTACACCGCTTTCGGATAAATCTACTTTTCCTGATTCTACTTTTCGGTAGGGTGTTTCAATAAACCCTAAATTATTTATTTTTGCATACACGCAAAGCGAAGAAATCAAACCGATATTCGGACCCTCAGGTGTTTCAATCGGACATAATCTTCCGTAATGAGTATAGTGCACATCTCGAACTTCAAATCCTGCTCTTTCTCTTGATAAACCACCAGGGCCCAACGCTGACATTCTACGCTTGTGGGTCATTTCTGCCAGTGGATTGGTTTGATCCATGAACTGAGAAAGCTGGTTGGTTCCGAAAAATGAATTAATTACCGATGATAATGTTTTGGAATTAATTAAATCAATAGGTGTAAACACCTCATTATCACGAACATTCATTCTTTCACGAATGGTACGTGCCATACGTGCTAAACCAACTCCAAACTGGTTATACAGTTGTTCGCCAACTGTTCTGACTCTTCTGTTGCTCAAGTGGTCAATATCATCAACATCTGTTTTAGCATTGATTAGTTTAATCAGGTACTTGATGATTTCCGTAATATCTTCTTTTGTTAAAACTTTAACATCAATAGATGTATTCAAGTTTAACTTTTTGTTGATACGGTAACGGCCAACTTCTCCTAAATCATAACGTTTATCAGAGAAGAATAATTTATCAATAATATCCCTTGCAGTAGCTTCGTCAGGTGGTTCTGAATTTCTTAATTGACGGTAAATATGCAATACTGCTTCTTTTTCTGAATTACAAGGGTCTCTTTGAAGAGTATTATAAATTATTGAAAAATCGGTTTGATTTTTTCTTTCTTTATGGACAAGAATAGTTTGCGTACCGGAATCAATAATTTCATTAATATGAATTTCTTCCAATACGGTTTCACGATCGATAATGATTTCATTACGTTCTATTGAAACCACCTCACCGGTATCTTCATCCACAAAATCTTCGACCCAACTTTTTAAAACTCTGGCAGCAAGTTTACGTCCTAAAACCTGTTTTAATGATGTTTTACTAACCTTAACTTCATCGGCGAGGTCAAAAATTTCCAGAATGTCTTTATCACTTTCATAACCAATGGCTCTAAGTAAAGTGGTAACAGGGAGTTTCTTTTTACGATCGATGTATGCATACATAACATTGTTAATGTCTGTAGCAAACTCAATCCATGAACCTTTAAATGGGATAATTCTTGCCGAATATAATTTCGTACCGTTAGCATGCAAACTTTGTCCGAAAAACACACCCGGAGAACGGTGTAATTGAGAAACTACCACACGTTCAGCACCATTAATAACAAATGTTCCTCTCGGTGTCATGTATGGGATAGTACCCAAATATACATCTTGTACAATGGTTTCAAAATCTTCGTGTTCCGGATCGGTACAATATAATTTTAATTTAGCTTTAAGCGGAACGCTAAAAGTTAAACCTCTTTCCAGACATTCTTCGATTGTATAACGCGGCGGGTCAACATAATAATCAATAAATTCCAGTACGAAATTATTTCGAGTGTCTGTAATAGGAAAATTTTCGCTGAACACTTTAAAAAGACCTTCTTGTTTTCTTTTTTCAGGTGTTGTATCCAGTTGAAAAAAATCCTTAAATGATTTTAATTGAATTTCCAAAAAATCAGGATAATCCAGTTGATTTTTTGTTTTGGCGAAACTAATTCTAGTATTGTTGGACATTTATCTAAATGGTATTAATTGAACTTTGAAATAATGACAAAAAGGCTTAGCATACCTTATACTAAGGATGCTAAACCTGAAACTTTCTCCTTATTGGGATTATTATTTAAGTTCAACTTCTGCTCCGGCTTCTTCTAACTGAGTTTTTAATGATTCAGCTTCTTCTTTAGAAACACCTTCTTTGATTGGGCTAGGAGCAGCGTCAACTATAGCCTTAGCATCTTTTAATGAAACGCCAGCTAATTCTTTTACTAATTTGACAATTTGTAATTTAGCTTGTCCGGCTGCTTTTAAGATAACATCAAATTCTGTTTTTTCTTCTGCGGCACCTCCGGCTTCTCCACCAACAGGACCAGCAACAGCAACTGCTGCAGCAGCAGGTTCAATACCGTATTCTTCTTTTAAAATTTCTGCTAACTCATTAACTTCTTTTACAGTCAAATTTACTAATTGCTCTGCAAATGATTTTAAATCTGCCATTTTTTTTCTCTTTTAATTAATTTTTATACTAAGATTCTTTTTCTGAAAGAGTTTTCAAAACTCCGACAAGGGTTTGACCCCCTGATTGTAATGCTGAAACAACATTTTTAACCGGTGATTGTAGCAATGCAACGATATCTCCAATCAATTCTTCTTTTGATTTAATATTTGCTAGTGCCTCTAATTGTTCATCACCAATATAAACTGATTCCTCAACGTAAGCGGCTTTTAAAAGCGGCTTTTCCTTTTTCTTTTTCCTAAATTCTTTTATCAACTTAGCCGGACCATTACCGACTTCACTAAACATTATTGAAGTATTATTTACCAGTGTTTCGTAAATTTCTTCAACATTTTTTTCTGATTGTTCAAATGCCTTTTTCAACAAAGTATTTTTCACAACTTGCAATTCAATATTACTTTTAAAGCAAGCTCTTCTAAGATCACTTGTGTCCTGTGCATTTAAATCAGAAATGTCAGCGAGATAAAAATGAGGAGTAGCGTTGATTTTTTCAGTCAAACTTTCTACTAATTTTATTTTATCTTCCCGTTTCATAATAATTTAAAATTTAATTAATCATCAATTGATTTTACATCAACCTGAATACCAGGACTCATTGTACTGGAAAGATAAACACTCTTCATATACGTACCTTTCGCTGCTGTTGGTTTCAATTTATTGATGGTTGCCAAAAATTCACGAGCATTGTCCAGAATTTTATCAGCTGAAAATGATACTTTACCAATTGAAGTATGAACAATTCCGTATTTATCAACTTTAAAGTCAATTTTTCCTTGTTTAACTTCTTTTACAGCATTTCCGATATCCATAGTTACTGTTCCACTTTTAGGGTTCGGCATTAATCCCCGAGGACCTAATATCCTACCTAATTGACCTACTTTAGCCATTACGGAAGGCATAGTGATAACTACATCAATATCTGTCCAACCACCTTTGATTTTAGCAATAAAATCATCTAAACCTACATAATCTGCACCGGCTGCTTTTGCTTCTTCCTCCTTATCAGGAGTACAAAGAACTAAAACTTTTTTATCTTTACCGGTACCGTGCGGCAACGAAACGACTCCTCGAACCATTTGGTTGGCTTTTCTAGGATCTACTCCCAAACGAACATCAATATCAACAGATGCATCAAATTTTGTATGAGTTATCTCTTTTACTAAATTTGCTGCTTCTTTCAGAGAATATTGTTTTCCCTTTTCAAGTTTTTCCAAAGCCAGTTTTTTATTTTTACTCAACTTAGCCATTTCTTAAATTTAATCTTTAGTTAATATCCTCAGGAAAATCACCTTGAATAGTAATTCCCATACTCCTAGCAGTTCCTGCGACCATTTTCATTGCTGAACTGACTTTAAATGCATTTAAATCCTGCATTTTGTCTTCTGCAATTTGTTTAACCTGATCCCATGTTAATGAAGCAACTTTGTTTCTGTTAGGTTCGGCTGAACCAGACTTCAACTTTGCGGCTTCTAACAATTGAACTGCAACAGGAGGTGTTTTAGTTATGAAATCAAAAGATTTGTCTGCATATACGGTAATTACTACCGGTATCACTTTTCCCGCTCTATCTTGTGTTCTGGCATTAAATTGCTTACAGAACTCCATGATATTGACTCCTTTTGCACCTAGTGCTGGTCCAACCGGCGGTGAAGGATTTGCAGCTCCTCCTTTAATTTGTAACTTAATTAATCCTGCAACTTCTTTTGCCATTTCTATTAATTTACGAATTAATGTTATCGATAGTTATATAGGAAGCATTTAATTATAAATCATAAATTCATAACTATCAACGCGATTTATAATTATTTTTTTAATTTTCTTTTGCAACTTGTAAAAAACTCAGTTCTAATGGTGTTTTTCTACCAAAGATTTTAACCATCACTTTCAGTTTTTTCTTTTCTTCGTTTACTTCTTCAATAGTTCCGGTGAACCCATTAAATGGACCATCGGTTACTTTTACAGTTTCTCCAACAAAAAATGGTGTACTTATCTCTTCTTCACTGTTTGCTAATTCATCAACGGTACCCAATATTCTGTTTACTTCATTCGTTCTTAAAGGAACAGGATCTCCTCCCTTTTCAGCACCAAGAAACCCAATTACGTTGTTGATACTTTTTATGATGTGCGGAATTTCACCTTCTAATAAGGCTTCGATGAAAACATTACCCGGAAATAAATTACGTTCCTTACTTATTTTTTTTCCGTTTCTAATCATATATACTTTTTCAGCAGGAATAAGTACCTGACCTATATAATCTTGGAGATTTAATTGGGCAACTTCATTTTCGATTGAGGCTTTAACTTTTTTTTCTTTCCCACCAATCGTTCTTATTACGTACCATTTTTTCTCGCTACCAGCCATTTGTTTGCCTCCTTAGATTAGTAAAACAAACCGTATATCATCTTCATGATGTTGCTGAATGAAGAATCCATCAGATAGATAATAATTGCAATTATCAAGGATGCAATCATTACAACAATTGCACTATTTTGAAGTTCCGGCCATGTGGGCCATGTAACTTTTTGAGTTAATTCCTTGTATGACTCCTCAATATATATTTTCAGTTTCATCCTTTTTGTATAATAATTCAGCACGGGAGGAGCGACTCGAACGCCCGACACCTGGTTTTGGAGACCAGTGCTCTACCAACTGAGCTACACCCGTTTCTACAACGAAAAGCGGATTCGATAAAAATACTTTATCAAATCCTGCTTTTCTATTTATGAATTTAACAATCTGTTATTCAATAATTTCAGTTACCTGACCGGCACCAACTGTTCTACCACCTTCACGAATAGCAAAACGCAAACCTTGTGTCATGGCAACAGGAGTAATTAACTCAACAGTGATTGTTACGTTATCACCAGGCATTACCATTTCAACACCATCAGGAAGTTGAATTTCTCCGGTTACGTCAAGTGTTCTTAAATAGAACTGAGGACGATATTTGTTATGGAAAGGAGTGTGACGACCACCTTCTTCTTTCTTTAATACATAAACCTCAGCTTTGAATTTTGTATGAGGAGTAATACTTCCCGGTTTGGCGATAACCATACCTCTTTTAATCTCTTTTTTATCTACACCTCTTAATAATAAACCTACATTATCACCGGCTTGACCATCGTCAAGAATTTTTCTAAACATTTCAACTCCGGTAACAACTGATTTCATTTTGTTTGCACCTAAACCAATAATTTCTACAGGGTCTCCTGTATGAATTACACCAGTTTCAATTCTACCGGTTGCAACTGTTCCTCTACCAGTAATTGAGAAAACGTCTTCAACAGGCATTAAGAAATCTTTTTCAGTATCACGAGGAGGAATTGGAATCCACTCATCAACAGCTTTCATTAATTCCATTACTTTTTCTTCCCACTCGGGCTCACCATTTAATGCTCCCAATGCAGAACCCATAATAACAGGTGTGTTTTCACCGTCAAATTCATAGAAATCTAAAAGTTCTCTGATTTCCATTTCTACAAGTTCTAACAATTCAGGGTCATCAACCATATCTACTTTGTTAATGAAAACCACCAATCTAGGAACATTTACCTGTCTTGCCAAAAGAATGTGCTCTCTGGTTTGAGGCATAGGTCCATCAGTACCTGCTACTACAATAATTGCACCATCCATTTGAGCAGCACCAGTTACCATGTTTTTAACATAGTCAGCGTGTCCGGGACAGTCAACATGTGCATAATGACGATTTTCAGTTTCATATTCAACGTGAGCAGTATTAATAGTAATACCTCTTTCTTTTTCTTCAGGAGCGTTGTCAATAGAATCAAAATCCATAACTTCACTCAAACCCTTTTTAGCTAAAACGTTAGTAATAGCAGATGTTAAGGTAGTCTTTCCGTGGTCAACGTGACCAATGGTACCAATATTTACATGGGGTTTCGACCTGTCAAATTTTTCTTTAGCCATGATTTTTAGATGTTTTTACAAGTGATTTAAGAATATTCGTTTTAGAAAAATTAGCACTCGAGCCAATGATGGGATTTGAACCCATGACCTCTTCCTTACCAAGGAAACGCTCTACCCCTGAGCTACATCGGCCAATAAAAAATTTGAGCGGGAAACGAGGCTCGAACCCGCGACCTACAGCTTGGAAGGCTGTCGCTCTACCAACTGAGCTATTCCCGCTTAATTTTTTAATGCTTTTGTGGGGGGAGCAGGATTCGAACCTACGAAGGCTTAGCCAACAGATTTACAGTCTGCCCCATTTGACCGCTCTGGAATCCCCCCAAACCACACACAACAATTATTTAAAAACGAGCCGATGGACGGATTCGAACCGCCGACCGGCTGATTACAAATCAGCTGCTCTGACCAACTGAGCTACATCGGCAACACGTTTAGAACTTAAATACCTTTCAAATTCGGTGTGCAAATGTAGAATATTTTGATTATATCCC
>JALWNR010000490.1 GCA_027083715.1 Bacteroidales bacterium | reverse complement strand
GTTTTTAACGATACTTACTTTTATTATTATTTTTATATTAGCACCTGCTTTTGTGCAAACTGCAATAGCTCAGCCACCGCCACCGGACCCTGTGCCGATACCAATTGATGGAGGTTTAGGTTTTTTACTGGCTGCAGGAATAGGCTATGCTGCCAAAAAGTTGTATTCAGGAAGGAAGGACGAAAAAGATTGAATTTGTTAATTTTTACTTTGTTGAGCAGAACTCAATTAAAGAGAGCCCAAAGAATATATTCCTCAACTTTGGTGCTGATGTTAAGTCGAGAAAATTTGTTTTAAAATATCCAATGATTTTACTTTGCCCATCTCAGGCAAATGATAATAATAGTATTGCAATAGTATATCCAATAAATCTTGTCTTTGCATACGTGAAAGTTTAATTTCATGTAATTGATGAAAGCCTTTACCCGAAAGTTGTGTAAGTAATTGGCTTTCTCGTTTGTTTAAGGCAAATTTAAGCTCATGATATTCTGTATAAGCACCTTCTGCGATATTAAAATATTTATCATTTTGTGTAAATTCACTTTCAGGATAAAAACCAAGATACTTACTCAACTCGTATAAAAAAAGCAAATGAAAATTTGCAAAGTGTTCTTTTTCTTCATCCAATAGTAAAACGGAATGGTATAAAAAATTAAACAGTTCGGCATTTGCTTCTTCTTCTTTTAACACCCTTGAAAGAATTTCTGCCAAAAAAATAGCAATTGAGCTTTTTGTAATATCAAAAGGGATATTATTAAAATGTGGATGGTTGCGTAACTCGCGAGCTCTTTGAATTTGCCGTTTATCTTTTATTTGAGCCTCAATTTCGAGCAAAAAAAGTGGTTGTAAAAAATTTAGGCTATTCCCTGATTTTTTACTTTTTGCTCTTCGAAACATAAATGCTTGTCGCCCAAATTGCTCAGTATAAATATGTGCAATTATTTGACTGTCGGAATATTTAATCTGCTGCAAAACAATGCCGCGTGTTTTTTGGCTAATATGAGTCATGCTAATTAATGAACAAAAGTTTTAATACTTTAGTATATTCTCCGGTATCATCGGTGCAAAAAATCAAATAAACACCGGTTTTTACTCTTTCTCCAGAAAAAGTTTTGCCATTCCAAATTGCTTGACCGCCAAAAGCACGTGTTTCATAAACCAAACGTCCAGCAATATCCGTTATTTTAACATTTACATCTGATGCCAATCCGGTAATGGTAATATTTCCTTCATAGTTTTCTCTAACCGGATTTGGATAAACATAAGCATCTGTATAATTATTATCTCCTTCGGTAGCCGTTCCTTTAAATGAAACCACTCCTAAAGGAGTGCCTATAAAAACTTCTCCTGTTTTTTCATTTATTGCAATATCATTTATCGTATTTGAAAAAATAGGACTATTCCCTGTATGAAAATGAAAAATCTCCGAACGGCAGTCTTCTGACATTAAGTAAACTCCGGAATTCCGTGTTCCGAACCATTTTCGGTTAGCACCATCAATAGCAATACCGGTAATTGTTTCTTTTGACAAAAGATATTGAACTAAACTATCCTGATTTACATCTATTAGCTTTATCCTGTCTGCATAAAAATTTTCTCCGCTGAAAACATTTTCCGGATTAAAATATGTAAGTACCCCCTCATCTGTACCTACCCAAATTATCCCATCTTTATCCTCGGCGATTGAAAATATTTCTTTGGTTATAAATTCACCGTTTTCGTCATATGCATAAAACAACTTGCGTTCATCATCACTTATGTCCTCAGGTGTATTATTATCATTAAAAGCAAACAAGCCGTTGCCACGTGCAAGTTGCACCCATTTGGTACCGTATTGCGTAATAATGATTTTATTGGCTATTTTGCCGCTTATTTCAGGATAATTCAGGCTATACCAATCGTCATCCTTAGTTTTTACAGATATAACTTCCGGTACTTCAGGATTTGTTACCCACAAATTATGTTCTGCATCATAAGCCATTGCACCTATATAAGTACGTAATTCACCCGGAACTACAGTTTGTAAAGAACTGTTTTGCTCATTGTAAATATTAATTAACTCATTGTTTTTATATTCAAATATCCCTCCTCCCCAAGAGCCATACAATATATGGTTGATGTCTTGCGGGTCAATAAGCACAGTTACAAAATCACGAACATCTGTATCCCAGATAATGTTCCATTGCCAATTTTCATCTTTAAAAGTATAGCCTTCGGGAGTATAATACAGGTTTCCCCAATAATCTGTTCTTCCGCCACCGGCAACGCAAATCAAATCTTTTTGTGCATCTATATCTAAATTATGATTTGTAAAGGGTCCGTTAGGAAAAATAGAGGTAAAAGAGTTGTTCTGTTGTTTTATAACCAAGCCAACTCCTTCATCTGCAATACAAATATCATTATTATTGCTAATAATTATATCCTGAGCATTGGCATTTGCAAATCCGTAATCACTAATTTGTTCTATTAAATTCAGATTTGTATCATATGAAAAAATGGTATCTTTTTTAATTATAAATAAATTATTTCCCGAAATCTTTATCCTACGGATAAAAGTATCCGAATTATAAAAAACTTGCCATGCTCCATTTGGCTCTTTATTATATACGGTGGATGCATTAGTGTTTTCGTTAAAATAATTTATAAAAATTTGATTGTTAAAATTTACAACATTTAAATACTTACCGGTTGATGAGGGCAAACTTGCTACCTGTTGCCAATTGTTAAAATCGACCAAGTAAGGATTATCTTTATCGGCATAATAAATTGTGTTATCAGAAGCAGCATAAATATATTTATCGTCAAAACTAATACTGTACACCGGTACTTCCAATGCATTTGCACCTATATAATAAGTATCTTCAACTTCGTTTTTGTCCGGATTTAATTTCACAATTCCAAACCCGCAAGCAAGATAAACTTTGCCTTCATTAAATACTATTTGATAAATATTTTTATCACCTTGAATTTGTTTTTGTTTAATGTCATTAATATTGGTAATATTATTATCACGAACAAAATCTATATTTGCATTAGAATAAGCTATTACAAGTAAATCTTTATCCTGCAAATAGTTAATAGCTCCGGTTCCTATATCAGATAATCCGTTGGTAATAGATAGTTTATTAATGCTATGATCTTTCGTATCATAAAAAAATACAGCATAGGGTGTGGTGCAAAAAATTTTTTCATTTGCTTGAACAAGGTTTGTAGCTTCGCGGTATGGCAAATGATCGCGCCAGCTACCAACCGGAATTTGAGCAAAACTTTGTTTTATAAAGATAATAAGAATTATAATTAAGCTGAATTTATTCATAACAATTGTACTAATCGGTCAAAATTAAGTAAAATACATGAAACAAGCATGATTAAAAT
>JALWNR010000489.1 GCA_027083715.1 Bacteroidales bacterium | reverse complement strand
ATTGTATATTGAGTGTTGAATATTTAATGTTTATCAAATTAATGGTAAAACTTTATATTTATTGATTTACCCACTAACTTTGCAGTAGTACCTTATTTTTAAAGAAAAAATAATATGAATACATCAAAAACAGAGACTGTCAAAAGCAGTGATATTCCGGTAAAACTTGATTTACCTAATGCCGATATGATTTTGGTATTTGGTATTTTGTCCATTGGGTTGAGTTTTGCTGTGGGTATTCCGGGACTGATAAGTGCAATTATTGCATTAAGATTATCCAAAAAGCCTTTAGAGCTGTATAAATATGCACCTGAATTATATAATAAAAGCTCTTATGGTAAAATACAGGCAGGAAAAGTTACGGCATATATTGGTATTGTATTTTCTGTTTTGGTATTAGTTGTTGCTTTAATCTTGTTGCCGGTATTTGCTGTTTTATGATTGTGTAATTTATATTACCTTAAATCCGCAAGTATCTTTTACTGCAAATCCAAACTGCACGTCATTATTGGCAATGCTCGAAAAAACCTACTCACCGTATCAAGTGATACGCCTGTGTTGCTTTTTTCTGCGTTACACCAATACTGACGCACATTTTGGATTATCGTTACAAACATACCTGAGGATTTAAGGTATTATTCTAAGCTGTATTACTGTAATGGCGGTTACGATAATTAGTTGTTGTAGTGTCCGCTTTTGTAATATTTATCACTTATTTATTTTAATAGAATGAAGTTTATTCGATTATTGACAATATTATTGCCTTTTACTTTTTTTGTATCAACGGTCAATTTTGCCCAAAATGCAGAAAAAGGCTTTCAGCATTACCAAAATAAGGAATATAAACAGGCAATTGAGGTTTTTAAGAAATTAATTGAAAAGAAAAAAGAGCTAATTCCTGCAAAATACGGTTTGGCTTTGGTTTATGCTGATGATGATAATCCGAAACCTAAATATAAATCAGCATACAGAGCAGTTGTTTATATTGAAAAGAAATATCCGAAATTTTCATCAAAAGAAAAATCATTGTATGATACGAAGTATCATTTAAACGAAAATTCACTGGCTGATTTAAAAGTAAAAATCATTAATAAAGCACTTTACAAAGCCTATCAATCGGGCTCGGCTGATAAGCTTAATGACTTTAAAAACTTTTATAAAGACAGCAATGCTATTGCCAAAGCGCAAGAATATCAATATGAATTGATTTTTAAAGATTGCCGTAAACGAAATATTATTGAAGTTTATCAGGATTTTATCCGTAAATTTCCTGATGCCCCACAGA
This sequence comes from Bacteroidales bacterium, assembly GCA_027083715.1. GTDB lineage: Bacteria > Bacteroidota > Bacteroidia > Bacteroidales > NBLH01 > NBLH01. The sequence continues at coordinate 2,093 of JALWNR010000489.1, read as the reverse complement.
TAGATAGTGCCCAAATCCTTGCCGATAGTTTAATGCTCGAAAAATTTAATATTCTTGTTCAAGAGGGTGATTATCAATCCTTAATGCAATTTAAAACTGATTATCCCGACTTTAAAAATCAGGATAATTTAAACGAAGAGATAAAAAATATTTATCTGGCAAGGGGCTTAAATTTAGATTTCCCGTTTGATGAGCAAAATATGCCTGATTATGTTCGATTTATTAAAATGGCTGCTCCTTCGGAGTTGGCATTTGTAGCATTGCAGCGGATTTTAACAAAATCTTTGAAAGAGAAAAATTGGCGAGAATGCATTAATATTTTAAATAGGTTTAAACCCTATTTTCCTGATGATAAACGTATTGATAAAATGATTGAAATATTGAAAGCGCCCGAAGAAAACATTAAGCGTCAGGCGATTAGTTCTGCTATTAATACGGATAAACACGAATATGCACCTGTGGTGACGGCAGACGGTAAAAATTTATATTTTTGCGGACGTGGTAGAGAAGATAATATTGGCGGTGAAGATATATTTGTAACACATTGGAAAAATGGAGCTTGGACTAAGCCTGAGCCGATACAAGGATATATCAATACTGATTTTGCTCATGAAGCTCCTTTGGCAATAAGTGCCGATGGCAATCGTTTGCTTTTATTCTCACATGCAGATATTTATTATAGTGATAAAGGTGAATATGGTTGGACACAAACACGCATTTTCCCTTCTGTAAATACGCCTGATTCATGGGAAGCCGATGCAATGATTTCTGCTGATGGCAATGCCCTGTTTTTTATTTCAGATAGAGAAGGAAATATTGGTAGCCGTCATGAATTTGGAGATTATTTTCATGGGGCACATACAGGAAATTCAGATATTTATGTTTCTGTACGAACCAAAAGAGGATGGAGTAAGCCGATAAATCTGGGCAGTACCATAAATACTCCTTTTGCCGAACGGAGTCCTTTTTTACACCCTGATATGAAAACTTTATATTTCAGCTCAGATGGTCATGATGGTTTGGGTATGCTGGATGTGTTTAAATCTACACGATTGAGTGATACAAGCTGGACAGAATGGTCGGAACCGGTAAATTTGGGTAAAGAAATAAACTCTTTTGGCGATGATTATGATTATAAAATTGCTACCGATGGGAAAACGGCTTTGATGTCGGTGTATGAGCAGGGGAACTTTGATATTTATCAGGTGGACTTGCCGGTTTCTATGCGTCCGGGAGCGGTTGCCATAGTTTTTGGTACCATTAAAAACTCATCGGGCAAACCGGTAAAAGCAAAAGTGCGCTGGGAAAATCTGGAAACCGGTAAATTAATCGGCTTTTCCGAATCGGATATTACCGAGGGCAGTTACATTATTGTTTTACCGTTGGGCAAAAATTACGGATATTTTATCGACCATAAAGAATATTACCCTGTTTCTGGCAATATTGATTTAACAAATCAAACGGATAAAATTGAAATTGAAAAGAACTTCGTTCTTTATTCTTATACCGAAATTATTCAGCAGCAAGTGGCTATACCTTTACGCAATGTATTTTTTGATTTTAACAAATACACATTAAAACCCGAATCGTATCCTGAATTGAACCGTTTGGTTGCTTTTATCAAAAAGCATAATAATTTAAAGATAGAAATTTCCGGACATACTGATAATAAAGGTACTGATGCTTACAATAAAGAACTTTCACAAAAACGAGCCGATGCCGTAAAAAACTATCTTATCAGCAAAGGTTGTAATGGCGATAATCTAATTTCTACCGGTTATGGTGAAACAAAGCCTGTAATCGATAACAACAGCGATGAAAATCGTGCAAAAAACCGCAGGGTTGAGTTTAAAGTGATGAAATAGTATATTATTTAGCGGCTTAGTATAAAAGCAATCTCACTGAAAAGCAAAGTAAGGAATTTGAGCATTAAATATTTTTTTTATAACTTCATGCTTTGTAAGAAAACTAAGAACGCAAAGGGGAAATAGGCATTTATTACATAAAAAGTAAATCAAAATGACTATACATTTTATTAAAAATATAAATTATATACCAAATAAGATAAAAAAACTAAAGAATTAAAATAATAA
>JALWNR010000488.1 GCA_027083715.1 Bacteroidales bacterium | reverse complement strand
ACAGGCAAAAGAAGACCATTTTCTTGGTGTCAGCAAAATGGTTGAAATGCCCAAAGGCGGCACAAAACCAATTGATGATATTATGCTTACCCGTTATGCATGTTACCTGATAGCACAAAACGGTGATCCGCGAAAAGAACAAATTGCTTTTGCTCAGAGCTATTTTGCTTTACAAACTCGCAAACAAGAGTTGCTGGAAAAACGCATTAATGAAATAGAACGGGTCAGAGCAAGAAAAAAATTAAGTCAAACAGAAAAAGAACTTTCCGGTATTTTATATGAAAGAGGTGTTGATAATAAAGGTTTTGCACGCATTCGCAGCAAAGGTGACCAAGCCTTGTTTGGCGGAATGACAACTAATGCCATGAAATACAAATTATCAGTTCCTAAAAACAGACCATTAGCAGATTTTTTACCCACTATAACCATAAAAGCCAAAGATTTTGCAAACGAAATTACAAACTTCAATGTGCAAAAAGAGAATATGAAAGGTGAACCAAAAATCACCCAAGAGCATGTTAAAAATAATGCAGGAGTGAGAAAATTACTTAAAGACAGAGGAATAATTCCTGAAAATCTACCGCCGGAAGAAGATATAAAAAAAGTAGAAAGAAGACTAAAATCCGATGATAAAAAATTATTGAAAGAAACAAAAAAATTAAAAAAAAGTTAAGAAAATATTAGCTAAGGTTCTAAGCAAAACTTACTGTATAAAACCCAAAAATCATGTTTAAAAAATTATTTTTCTCCACTTTTGTACTATTGGCTTTATTTGTTTCGGCTAATGCACAAACCTATGGCAATTGGTCAGGTATTTTACATACGCAATCAGTAGCTGTTACAGAAAATGGTAATCCTGATTTTCATAATTTCACTCAGAAAATACAAGAATATCTGATTCAAAATTATAAAGGTAAATATATCCGGCTGATAACTTATGTGGTAAAAAAAGGACATCGATATACGGTTTCAATCAAATTTCCACAGGATGGAATAGAAAGGTCAATGGAATTTATTGGTTATAATCCGTTTATTTCAAAAGGTTTTTTCATTTCTTATCAGAATAAAAATGTTAAAGGCAAATATATGCTTAAAAGGGTTAATTTTTCTAATTCACCCGAAAGTGATTACGATAGAGTAGTTATTGTCGTATCTACTTACAAACCATCTTCTCCTTTCTATTTACGCATACAATATCCTGCTGTCCCTGATAATGTGGTAGATGCTGCACAAATTAATCCGGCAGAACCTGATGTTGGGAAATTTTATTGGGGGAATGTTGTTAAAGAACCTATTTTGATGAAATAATTTGGAGTGCGACCTATACAGTCGCACTCCGAATGTATTTTATTCCACCGTAACCGATTTTGCCAGATTTCTTGGCTGATCAACATTACAACCACGCATTACGGCAATATGATATGAAAGCAGTTGCAAAGGAATCACTGCGAGTAAAGCTGCTAAAGCAGCTTCGGCTTGAGGTACTTCCAAAACATGGTCTGCCATTTTCTTAATAACCGTATCGCCTTCGGTTACAATAGCAATCACAATACCATTACGGGCTTTTACTTCCTGAATGTTACTAACGATTTTTTCATACGAACGGTCTTTGGTAGCAATCACAAAAACGGGCATGTTTTCGTCAATCAGAGCAATGGGCCCGTGCTTCATCTCTGCAGCCGGATAACCTTCGGCATGAATGTAGGATATTTCTTTCAATTTAAGTGCGCCTTCCAAAGCAACAGGGAAAAAATATCCGCGTCCCAGATAAAGTGCATTGGATGCATCTTTGTAAAGCTCCGCTATTTTTTTGTATTCATCATTATGTTCCAGAATTTGTTCTATTTTTTCCGGAATATCATTTAACTCTCTAATCAATTTATGATATTCTTCTTCGCTGATGGTTCCTCTTTTTTTTCCCAGCAAAAATGCCATCATTGCCAATACAGTAACCTGTGCAGTAAATGCTTTGGTTGAAGCGACTCCTATTTCCGGTCCAGCATGGGTATAAACTCCGGCATGTGTTTCGCGCGGGATACTGGAACCTACTACATTACAAATACCCAGTACCAATGCATTGTGTTCTTTTGCCAGGTTGATAGCTGCCAAGGTATCAGCTGTTTCGCCACTCTGACTTATGGCAATGACTACGTCATCTTCATAAATTAAGGGGTTTCGGTAACGAAATTCTGAGCCGTATTCAACCTCAACAGGAATACGTGCATATTCTTCTATCAGATATTCACCAACCAAGCCTGCATGCCATGAAGTACCACAACCAATAATGATTATGCGGCGAGCTTTTTCAATTTTATCCATTACATCATGTAAGCCTCCGAGGGTTATTTCAGATAAATCGGTAGCCAGTCTTCCGCGGAAAGTGTCAAATATAGATTTGGGTTGCTCAAAAATTTCTTTGAGCATGAAATGATCGTAGCCGTTTTTTTCAATTTCGCCAATGTCTAAATCGAGTTGCTTAATAGTAAGGCTGGCAGGCTCATTATCAATAGTTTTCAGCGTAAGCTCATTTCTTTTCAGTATGGCAACATTATCATTGTTCAGATAAATTACACTTTTGGTATGTTCAACAATAGGCGTGGCATCTGAGGCTATGAAATATTCTTCATTTCCGATTCCGATAACCAGCGGGCTGCCACGCCGGGCTGCAATAAGTTGGTCGGGTGTATCTTTGCAGGATATTACCAAGCCAAAAGCTCCTACTACTTTACTTAGTGCTAAGCGAACCGCCATTTCCGGTGTTACTTTACCTTTCAGGTAAATGTATTCAATGAGGTTTGCCAGTACTTCGGTATCTGTTTCGCTTGAAAAAGAATAGCCTCTGCTGATTAGCTTTTTTTTGAGTTGCGAATAATTTTCAATAATCCCATTATGGATTAATGTAAAATATCCTTTTTCCGATACATGCGGGTGCGCATTTGTATCGTTTGGCTCTCCGTGAGTAGCCCAGCGGGTGTGTCCCATTCCGACAGTTCCGCCAATGTTTTCCTTTTTTGCAAATTCTTCAAGTTCCTGAACTTTGCCGCTTTTTTTATAAACATTGGTTTCCCCGTTTATTAAAGCAATACCGGCAGAGTCGTAGCCCCTGTATTCAAGCCGCTTTAATCCGTTAATTAGTATCGGATAGGCTTGTTTTAGGCCAATGTATCCAACAATTCCACACATTTTATGATTTTTTTAGGTTTCGGATGCAAAGTACGGACATTCTGTTAAAAGTTCAAAAAATCTTTGATAAGATTTCACTTATTATTGATACGGTAAATAAAAAAGGAAGTTCATTTTTCTGATAAACCGCAATAATTCATGAAATTCTCTTTATGCAGATACGAGGCACCGAATTCCGCCGACATATCTTTATATTTCAA
>JALWNR010000487.1 GCA_027083715.1 Bacteroidales bacterium | reverse complement strand
ATTGTCATCTTTATCAGTATTTTCAGCAAGCAACAATGATAGATTTTTTAATGCTCTTAATGTATATTGCAAATCTTCTCTAATCGACATATAAGTAGTTAGCTGTTTTGAAAGATAATTTGGAATTAAAAATTTATAATATTTTTTATCCGTTTCTTGCAATCTTTCTAATAATTTCATTAGTAATTTATTGTTTTCTACGTTTTACATGCTGATTCGTTTTTTTTAATAACCGATAACGTCTGTATTGTAAAAACTTATTTTTTTACTTCGTAAAACAACAATTGTCGTAATCTTTGTTATAACCGTAATACTTTTTAAGCGTCTAATTTAATATCTTAAAAAATTTTATCCAAAGGATTTTTATTTTTAGTAATAAGCTGTATTTACAATTGCCGAAAAAGTAAAAAGTTACCGATTAAAGAATTGGAATTAGCATTGTTTTAAAAAAATATCCCAAACAATTTATTTTCCTGCTTTTTTATCTATTGCCCCTACTACTTTACCGTAAACTATTAAAGCTATTGCCGATACAAAAGCAATTCCCATAAAATAATACCAAATGTAATGTGCATTTGCTGCGGCTTTTGCCCAATGTTCATGTGTATCAAACAGACTGGGGTCAGGGCAGTATTTATCCAATAAAAACCCTGACAGTCCGAAACCTAATATGGATGAAAGAAAGGAGTGTAAGTGGCTGAATCCCAGGTATAAACCCTCTTCTCCTTTGGGTGCCTGCAAAGAGAAATACTCCAAAAAGCGCGGCGAAATAAAGGATTCTGCCAAGCCTTGAAAAACAATACCGATAATCATCATAAAGGCCACGGGGTGCATTTCCATAAAACCAAGGTCTATCATACCGCTTTTTATCCAGTTGCCTGATGCCATTGCCAATGCCGATATCGGCATAATAAACATGCCGATGGTCATGGAAAAAAGGGCTGTTTTTTTGCGTAGCATTTGCGTAACCAAGCCAACCGTCAGAACAACCACCAAAGGGTTCACATTGGCATACCATGAGGGTGATGCACCTTCGCCTGCCAAACGTAAAACGTATTTAGGCATGGTTGCATACAATTGATGTTGTACCATCCAAAAACCGGTAATAATTACGATCAAAACAATCAGGCGTACGTTTGTTATTACTTTTAAAAATGCTGTCCATATTTCTTTAACCGACTTTCCTTCTCCCTCGCGTTTTGTAGGTACAAAAAAGAAAAATATCAGAATCAGTGCCAGCAAAGTCATTGTGGCTGAAAAATAGTTCAGGTTAATAAGTCCTAAATTCCCCATTGATTCACGTAGTGGTTTTACAATAGTTTTTCCCGAAAAAGCACCAATATTAACCATCATATAAAATACCGAAAAACCTTTTGCACGATTTGCTTCGTTGGTTTCTTTGGCAACGGTTCCGGTTATTACCGATTTAATAAACGAACCACCAATCATAATTACCAACATAATCGGAATTATTGTATAACGTATTCCCATGCCGCGCAAACCGGTAAAATGAACTTCCCTACCGTATTCAACCAAACCTTTTGCTTGTAGTATGTTCGGGAAAATTGCCAGTCCGGCATATCCGATAGTGAGTAATGAAAATGCAAGCAATAAAGCATTTTTAAAACCGATTTTATCTGCATAGGCTCCGCTAAATGTTGGCAGCAGGTACAATCCGGCAGAGAAAAATCCTGCAATCATGGCAGCTTCTATATCAGAGAAAGCTAATATTCTTGACAGATATAAGGTAATTACAATAAACACACCGTAATAAGCAGCTCTTTCCAGTAATTCAACAGTATTGGCAATCCAAAATGCTTTTGAAAATTTAACTTTTTCTTTATTTTCTGAATTTTGTAATGTCATAATCCGTTTTTTAATGATTAAACGACAAATATAAATGCATTTACGCAATTTCAAAATTTGTATAAGCTACTGCAGAGCAGTAATGTTTAAAAATGGTGTGTTAAAATTAACCGCAATAATTCATGAAATTCTCTTTATGCAGATACAAGGCACCGAATTCCGCCGACATATCTTTATATTTCAAGGAATTCGTAACGAAGTAGATGCGTGAAGAGAATTTCAAGCGACACCTAAATTTGAGTGCGTTTATTTTGTAATAAAGCCAGTTTAATGTGTTGTTAACAAAGGTTTTACAATACAGCTATGACAAAAGCGGTGAATTTTGCGGGTTAATTCTGTTGTTTGATTTCTTTCCGGAGTAGGTTTTTAAAGTGTTATTCCTGTTTGCAGGTAAAACTAATAATTGTCCGGAATTAGTAATGAAAACTTTCTATGGTATTTTGTAACTTTGTGCTAAATAAAATATAATTACTTGACTGTTGTGTCAAAAGTTAGTATATTTAGGCATATAAAAAATTAGGGGTGTTTACTTATGCACAATAATTTCTTTATAGCTTGTATGCTTAGCTTCAACTACCCGTTCCATGATTTTGTTGAATATTGTATCTTTGAATAATGAACGATTTATTCTAAAAGAAAATTCATCCAAGTATTTATTAATATGCTCCGGATGAACCCATGAATAAATTGTGCGTATCCACGACTTAATTTGATGAATTACAATGTGTATTTGAGGCATATTTCTTCCTCCATTACTCAACTCCTGAGTTATATTCCATTTCTTTGTTAATGGACGATATCCTCGCCATTTATCTGTTTCAACTTTTGCTGATTCACTTATATGTCTATCAAATAGAACCTTTAATGATTTTGAAGAAAAATTATCTATACGAATTGCATAAACTCTCTTTATTTTCTTTTCGGAAGTCAATTCAACTGCTCCAACAATTTTTTTCTTCTTACCATCATAACTTCTACCCTGTTTGCTTGGCTCCTTACCTCCAACAGTAAATTCATCTACTTGAACTAAACCATCCATCGGATTATTTCCACTACTTTCCATTACTTTTCTTATTTTATGCATAAACATCCATGCACTTTTTCTAGATATTTCATAACGTTTTGCAACCTGAGATGCAGATAAACTTTTAGTACTATTAACCATCTCAAAAGTTATAAAAAATGCTTTTCTAATACCAAATTTAACTTTATGAAAGGCTGTTGAAGCTGTTGGACTCTCGTCTCTATGACAAAAAGTACAAGTACGGGTCAGGTCTTTGCGTAATGAATATTTAGTATGACCACATTTTTTACACTTAAAACCATTTTCCCACTTTAAATCAGCAAGATACGATTTGCAGGATAAGTCATCCGGAAAACGTTTAGAAAATTTTAGAAGGCTTTGTCCTTTGAATATTTCCATAATAGATTTATTTTTTTGCAAATATAATTGTTTTTAAAGCAACACCCCTATAAAATTATTTTCAACCCTTAATTCACATTAATAAGAATAATATACATGAACGG
>JALWNR010000486.1 GCA_027083715.1 Bacteroidales bacterium | reverse complement strand
ATCTCAAACAAGTTTGTATTTACAATAAAAATCATTTAAGTGTTTATAATACTGTTAATTATAGTTCTATATCCGGTATGGGTTCAAATTGTAAAATTTAACCTTTTGAAGCGAATCTATTATTTAAATTTTAAAATGATTGATAATAGATTTTAAAAGTCCGGCTTCTTTTGCAAGGCTTTCAGCTTTATCATTTAACTCAACTGAAAAAGCTGCATTTTTTTGAGCTATATCATTTAATGAGTGAACAGCCTCCTGAATTTGATCAACACCATTGCTTTGTTCTCTATTTGCATTGGTGATTTCACTTATTAATGTAGCTATTCTTTCAACTTCAGGGACAAGTTCTGCCAGCTCATGCTCTGCTAAACTTGATATGTCAACTCCTTTTTCTGATAAATCATTAATATAATTTGCTGCTTCTTGTGATTTTTCTGCTAATTTTTTTACTTCACTTGCTACTACACCAAAACCTTTACCATGTTCTCCTGCTCTGGCTGCTTCAACAGCTGCATTTAACGAGAGGATATTTGTTTGACGTGAAATTTCATTAATAATCGTAATTTTTACGGCAATTTCACTAATTGCATTTAAGGTTTGATGAGCAGATTGGCTGCCTTTTTTAACTCCTTCAAGTGTTTGTATAGATATTTGCTCGGTTTGTTTCGCATTTTCCGTGTTATTATGAATATTTGCACTCATTTCTTCTATCGATGCCATAACCTGTTCAGATGAACTGGCTTGTCCTGATGCTCCTTGCGAAAGCTCTGATGAATATTTTGAAATAGTATTGCTGATCAAATTTAATTTATCTGAACTAATAACTACTTTTTTTAATACTTCTTTTAATTTTTCTGCCATTTTGTTCATTGAATCGGCTAGTTGAGCTATTTCATCTTTTCCTTTTATTTTTATTCTTTTGCTAAGATTTCCTTTAAGGTTTTTGGTTGTTTTATTTAAGCTGTATGAAATTATAACAAATAAAATAATTAGGCTAAAAATACCTATTATGCTGATTTTTAAAAATAAACGGTCTGATTTTTCTGTTAGCAATTTAATAGGTGTTTCTGTAATTAAAGCCCAGTACTGCTTATTTGTTCCTACTTGTATAGGCGTGAAAGAAACATAATAATTTCCGCTATTTCTTTTGAGTTTAAAATGATAACTTTTGTTTTTTCTTACCTGATTTAGTGCATATAAAAAAGTATCTTTATAAGCGGTATTGTTTTCAATAAAATCTTTATTAAATAAACTTTTATCAGGATGAGCTACGATTTTATTATTTGTAGATACTAAGTATGCAATAGATGATTTAAAAGGATTTATTGATTGCACCATTTTTTGGATATTTTCCAAACTTAAATCAATACCTGTTTGTCCCAGATATTTGCCGTTTTTGATAATTCCTGTAACGGCAGTAACCATTAAAATACCTTTTAGTTCAGGTGTGTGTGTGTCGTAATAAGGATTGCTGAGCATTGGTTTTTGCAACTTCCGTGCGTCATAATATAAACCGGTAAGTTTTTCATTAGTCGTATCTGCAATATTTTTTGAAAAATATATTTTATCATTGAGCCTGAAAGCAACATTTCTTAATCTTCCATTTCTTTTTGTGTAGTTAGGGTCTATTGCACTTAACTCGTAGTGAATAGCTGTTGTTAAGAAATTTTTATTGCTTTGTAATACATTTAAAAGTATCTTTTTTGTCAAAGAGTCTCTTTTACTGCTTTCCAGATTAATTATTTCAATAAAACTATCTGAAAAAGTATTTGCTACACTAAAAGCATTACTAAAAATAACATGAATTTTATCTGCATAGTGCTTCGTTGTTTCATCAATGATTTTTTGAGAATCGGCAAGCGCATTACTTTTAGCACTATAGCTAATGTAAATATTAAAAGCAGAAAATATTATTACTACAAATGATAATATCGTAATTAGAATCCTCCACTTGATACTTTTGAAATGTATGTTCATAAGCCTTAATTTAAATTTATGGCTTAGTGTTGCGTTATCTTTTTGCTTAGTTTCCGTAGCAAAAATATATTATTTTTGACGAACAGGCAACTTTATTATGTGAACTAACTTTAATGTATGATGAAATTATTGTTAATTTCTTGAATAATAAAGTATATACAAAAGTTAATTTAGTATAAATAATCTAAATCTTCATTAAAAATCAATGTTTTAATACCCAATGATATAGAAAAGTCATTGATATTAACTTGGGTATTATTAATATCATATGAAGATAAAGTAATTTGAAATTGTGTATTATTTGCAGGGTTTATAAGCCATGAAGTTTTTAATTCGGTATATAAAAAATGAGTTTTTAAACCTTGTGTTATCCTGTGTCCATATTCATCAGGACGCTGCGTGTTGGGTTTGTATATGTTTTTACCAAAACTAACGGCATTGCTATCTAATCCGCTAATTTGATAAATAGATTTTATTTGTACAGAAAATCTTTTTTTATGATAATGAAGCAAAAAAATAGCTTCTTCTAAATTAGCACCTGCCGGATGTGCTAGTGCTTGTTTAAAATTACCATAATTTAAAATACTGTTTGAATAGGAGTATGTATAAGGGCGGATAATATTTATTTCACCAAGCATCATTAAATTTTCTAAGCTAAAAACATCGTATATTTTTAAACCGGCTTGTAAGCCAAATTTATTTCCCCACCAGCCGTTTCCTGCTTTTATCTCCGAAATAACAAATTCATCAATTACAAATTGTGAGTAAAAATGATATTTTTTAAGTAATTTTATATTGAAACCTATTCCCATTAAAGCATTATCGGCACTTCCGCTTGCAAATTCTACCGGACGGTAAAATATTACCGGATTCAAATAGTTAATATTGAAATAATTTACTCCCAAAGAATCTACCGGATTTGATATAATAGATTCAAAAAAATTAAAATTCAACCATTTTGTTGCATTCCAGCTTAAATAATGACTAAATTGCAGTTTGTTTTTTAATACTCCCGGTATATTTGTGTTTTCATCTTTTAGGCTGCTGATAAGCCAAATATAACGAAATTTCCATATAGATACACTTGTTTTAAAATATAAGCTGCTGTTTGAATTATCCGAAATAAAAAGTGAACGATAACCTTCTCCCCAAAAGTTTTTACCTTTTCCTGTTTCAAAATTAAAATATTTCCAAGGCTGATAGGATATATATCCGCTTAAAGACCAAAAATAATAATTTTGCTTATCATAAGTAGTAAATTCTCCGTAATGTGGTACTATTCCGCTTGAATCTACATAAGTTTGCCAATAATTATCAAAAGAGGAAATTCCGTAAAATCCTGTAAAATTTATGGAAATATTTTTTCCTATAAATGCATTTGCATTGAGTCCGAATTGATTATTTGTCAATAATTTCTCATTATT
>JALWNR010000485.1 GCA_027083715.1 Bacteroidales bacterium | reverse complement strand
ATAAATGAATTTGAAGGAAACGACAGTTGGGGGTACAATCCTTCGTTCTATTTTGCAGTTGATAAAGCTTATGGAACCAAAAACAAATTCAAAGAATTTGTAGATAGCTGTCATTCAAACGGAATAGCCGTAATCATGGATATGGTTTTAAATCACTCCTACGGACAGTCTCCCTTGGTACAAATGTATTTTGACCCCAATGCAGGAGACTGGGGACAGCCTACGGCACAAAATCCGTGGTATAATGAAACTTCGCCTAATACAACTTATAGCTGGGGCTACGATTTTAACCATGAAAGTCCTTACACTAAAGCTTTTGTGGATAGTGTAAATCATTATTGGATAAGTGAATACAAAGTGGACGGCTTTCGTTTTGATTTTACCAAAGGGTTTACCAATACCCCTGGCGATGGTTGGGCTTATGATGCGGCACGAATTGCCATTTTGAAAAGAATGTATGATAAAATTAAATCGTTTAATGCTGATGCATACGTTATTTTTGAGCATTTGACCGATAACAGCGAAGAAACAGAACTGGCAAACTACGGAATTATGCTCTGGGGAAATATGAACAGTAATTACAGCGAAGCATCTATGGGCTGGAACGATAATGGAAAATCTGATTTAAACTGGGCAGCTTATACTTCACGTGGATGGCAAAATCCTAATCTGGTTACTTATATGGAAAGTCATGATGAAGAACGCATGATGTACCGAAACCTGAATTATGGCAATGCAGGAACGGATTACTCCGTAAAAGACCTGAAAACTGCCCTGAAAAGAATAGAACTGTCTGCAGCTTTTTTTCTGACCATACCCGGACCAAAAATGATTTGGCAGTTTGGCGAGCTTGGTTATGATGTAAGTATTGATTATAACGGGCGGGTAGGCAGAAAGCCCATTTTGTGGGATTATTATTCCAATCAGGACAGATACCGACTTTTTCAGGTATTTCAGGCACTGATAAAATTAAAAAAAGAGGAAGCTGCATTTAAAACTACGGATTTCTCAATGGATGTGGCAACAGAGGAAAAAGTTATTCACCTGAATGATGCATCGATGAATGTTACCATAATCGGAAATTTTGATATTTTGGCAAGAAACATAAACCCAAATTTTCAATCAACAGGCGAATGGTATGATTATTTTTCGGGAGATACCATAAACGTTACAAATACTACGGCAGAAATAAAACTTGAAGCCGGTGAATATCGTATTTATACGGATAAAAAACTAAATACACCGGATATTGTAACATCAGTAAAGAAAATAAGTACTGAAAATGTTTTTAACTCTGTTAAAGTTTTCCCGAATCCTGCCACAAGTTACACAAAAATACTGGTAAATACTGATAAATACGAAGAACAGGCATCAATAAATATTTACAATATTCAAGGTGTACTGGTAAGGCAGCTTTATCAGGGAAAACTGAATAAAGGAAATAATGAATTTGTCTGGGATTTAAATTCCGCTAAAGGACAAAAACTGACTCAAGGAATATATTTTATATGGATTCAATCAAAAAATAAAGTAAATAACACGATGATTTTCATAAATTAAGGTTTGATTTTAGCAATTAGTAGTTTGGTCAAAGGGCTTCGTTTTATGCGAAGCCCTTTGTATTTTTATTGGCTATAAACTTTTCACTTCACTTACCAATTGTTGTAAACTGTCTTTTGCATTGCCAAAAAGCATTCGCGTTTTATCATCAAAAAACAAATAGTTTTCAATTCCTGCATATCCTTTTCCCATTCCACGTTTCATTACAATAATGTTTTTTGCTTTCTCTGCTTCAATAATCGGCATTCCGTATATCGGTGAGCCGGGATCATCATTAGCGGCAGGGTTTACCACATCATTGGCTCCGATAACAATAACCACATCTGTGTTGGGCATATCGGGATTAATATCATCCATTTCAACCAGTTTGGTGTACGGAACATCTGCCTCAGCCAGAAGTACATTCATGTGTCCGGGCATCCTTCCGGCAACCGGATGAATTGCATAACGCACATTTACCCCATTTTCTTCCAGCAGGCTATCCAGTTCATGACATGCATGCTGTGCCTGAGCAACTGCCAAACCATATCCAGGAACAATTACCACACTTTTTGAATAATACAACAAAACAGCCGCATCACTAACACTGATTTCTTTCACCGTACCTTTTTCTTTATCGGCACTTTTACCGCCACCAAATGCTCCGATAATTACATTGAGCAAGGAGCGGTTCATGGCATTACACATTAAAATAGTTAAAATAGTACCTGCCGATCCTACCAAAATACCTCCCAAAAGCATTGCCTGATTATTGTACAAAAATCCGCCCATTGCAGCAGCAATTCCCGTGAAAGAATTAAGCAAGGATATTACTACCGGCATATCGGCACCGCCAATCGGCATCACAAATAAAATACCATAAACCAACGAAATTCCAAGCAATACATAAGCATATATCATCAATGATTCATTGGTATTTAAAGGTCCAAACATCATGTAGCCAATCAGAGCCAAAACCACAATCAACAGAAAAATGTTTACATATTTCATATACGATGCACGAATATCACCCACTTTACCATCCAGTTTGCCATAGGCAATCATGCTTCCGCTAAATGCTACACTACCGATAAATAAACCCAGAAGAGTTACCAGAAAAATACCGGTATTGCTTAAATCAATACTTTGAAACTCCATAATGGAAATTAAAGCGGCAGCTAAACCTCCTGTTGCATTAAAAAACGAGACTAATTGCGGCATAGCAGTCATTTTCACCTTTTTGGCAATCAGATAACCAAGTACAGTACCTACCGCAATACCACCCAGGATATACACCAAATTATGGATACTGTCTCCTGCTTCATTTTTATGAAAAATCATGGTGGTTGCCATTGCCAGAAACATTCCTGCACCTGCCCACAAATTACCTTTTCGGGCAGTTTCCGGGTGGCTTAACAGTTTTAAACCGAAAACAAAAAGTACGGCAGCAATCAGATAGCTTAATTCTAGAATTGAATCGCCCATCGTGTAATCAATTCCGTTTATTGTCATTATTACTTTATCCATAATTATTTATCTTTTTTCTTTTTCTTAAACATTTCCAACATACGATCTGTTACTACAAAGCCGCCAACCACATTTAGCGTAGCTAAAATAACAGCTATCGTGCCTGTAATCAGAACAAGCGTACTATTCGTATGTCCGACTAAAATAATTGCTCCGATAATCACCACGCCTGAAATAGCGTTGGCTCCGGACATCAGCGGAGTATGTAAAACCGTAGGGACATTTGAAATTACTTCAATCCCCAGAAATACCGATAAAACAATAATGAATATTGCCTGTCGGTTTTCAAAGAAAAAAATCATTATATCATTCATATTTTTTAAATTTTTATATTTGTAT
>JALWNR010000484.1 GCA_027083715.1 Bacteroidales bacterium | reverse complement strand
TCACTTGATACGGTGAGTAGGTTTTTTCGAGCATTGCCAATAATGACGTGCAGTTTGGATTTGCAGTAAAAAATACTTGCGGATTTAAGGATAATTAAAATCATTAGTTACAGATTAATTAAATTAATTAATTTTGAGGCAGAAATCATAAACACTAAATAGAAGAAAATGAAAATTTTGATTACGGGAACCGCAGGTTTTATAGGTTCGCATCTGGCTGAAGTTTTAATAGACAGGGGCGATGAAGTTATTGGGTTAGATATTATTAATGATTATTACGACGTAAATTTAAAGTATAATCGCCTGAAAAAAACAGGTATCGAAAAATTAAAAATTAAAAATAATACACTAATAACCAGCAACATACACAACAATTACAAATTTATAAAAGCAGACCTACAAAACAAAGAAGTACTGAATAAGCTATTTGAAAAAGAGCAATTTGATGCAGTTTGTAATCTGGCAGCACAAGCTGGAGTTCGTTATAGTTTAACAAATCCTGATGCATACATTCAAAGTAATATTATCGGATTTATAAATATTTTGGAAGCCTGCAGGCATAATAATGTAAAGCATCTGGCTTATGCCAGTAGTTCCAGTGTGTACGGATTAAATGAGAAAATGCCCTTATCTACCCACGATAACGTAGATCATCCGATAAGCCTTTATGCTGCCAGTAAAAAAAGTAATGAACTGATGGCACATACCTACAGTCATCTATTCAATTTACCAACTACGGGTTTACGCTTTTTTACGGTTTACGGTCCTTGGGGCAGACCCGATATGGCTTTATTTTTATTTACAAAAGCTATTTTGAACGATGAGCCTATTGATGTATATAATCATGGGGAAATGATTCGTGATTTTACCTATATTGATGATATTGTAGAAGGAATTGTACGGGTCATTGATAACCCGCCTAAAGAAAATAAAAATTGGTCGGGACAAAACCCTGAACCATCATCATCAAAAGCACCTTATAAAATATACAACATCGGTAACAACAACCCTGTCAAACTCATGGACTTTATAAAAGCGATTGAACAAAAACTCGGAAAAACCGCCAAAAAGAATATGATGCCGATCCAACAGGGCGATGTACCTGCGACATATGCCGATGTGGACGACTTAATTAATGACATGAATTATAAACCGAATACATCAATAATTAAAGGGATCGATAATTTTATAGAATGGTATTTGGATTATTATAATGTTTCGTTAATCAATTAATTTAGTTTCGGGAACAATTATTTCATTCATTTTATCAAATTTAAATTAAATAAGTTCTAAAAATTAGTAATTTAACCCGCATTGTTCATACTTTTATCTTTGTGCAGACACAAAGTCTGTTCCGATTCATCGGAATGCACAAAGATAAAAGTAAGGTACTCAGGTTTGAATGTTGTATTTCTTAATTGCAATTTGTAATTATCAATTAATCAGCAGAATATCAAAAAACAATAAAAACCGGCGAATAATGCGGGTTAACACACTAAACCAAACATCAAATTAAACCAAAATGCAGGAAAGCAATTTCAAAAAAGATGTGATTACTGATTTCATGCAAATGACGGCACTTTTTATAGCGTCAGTTATTGCTGTGTACAAACTTAACCACACCCTGCGTGATTTATTTTTTCTGATTCCTTTGGCTTTGGCTTTTCGTTCGAAAAAAAACTATTTTTGGTTTGCATACTTTTTTATACTGATAAATGCTCCGGCTAGTTTTTTTGTCAACCGGACACAGGATGCATTTTTCAGACTTCCGTTTTATTCAGTTGTTTCCGGATTTAGCTTTACACCGATGGATTTATTTTTGTTTATTTCCATTTTTAAAGCATTTCAAACCAATGTTAAGATAAAATTCTTATTAAATAAACCCTTAGAATTTTTTCTGTTTTATTTACTGTTGGTTTCAATTCCCGTCAGCTTTTTTCTGGGGACTGAATTAAAACCTTTTGTAAACACTTTAAGACCGTTTTTCTTTTTCGGGATAATATTTTCATACCTCAGATTAGTTAATAGCAAAGAAGAAATATTAAAATTCGGCTATTTGCTTTTTCCCTATGCGGTATTAATTGTATTTGACCAGCTCTTCCTGATAAATATGGGAAGTCGGTTTATTTCTGTTTTTGATCCAAGCATGGTGGGGGTTTTTGTCCGGAATAGTATTTCGGGAGATGTCCGGGCTGTGGTTCAGGGTATTTTGATTGTTTTTTACGTCTTAATTTTTGGTTTTCAAATAGCTAACAACAAAAAATACGAACTTTTTACAGGTTTTTCGTCCATGGCAATTTTTATCCCGATAGGCAGTTTTTTCCTTTCTGCAACCCGTTCCTGGATGATGATAGGTGCTATTGCAATTCTTGGTTACATTGTTTTATCTTCAAAAGGTTATAAACTGGCAATACAAATGAGTATAATTGGCTTTTCATTGGTAATTGCATTATTCTCCTCTGGTTTTATTGATGAAGAATTTGTAGGTAATATTACCAAAAGATATGAAGAACTGGGAAAAATTGCTTCGTCAGGAAACCTGAAACAAGGAACTTTTGCCGACAGAATAGAAAACGATATTCCCAAAGTACTGAAAGGTGTAGAATACAGTCCCGTTTTGGGGGTTGGAATGTCAAAATATATGAAAACCTATTACAGCAACGATGTTGGTTTTATGAATACCTTATTAATATATGGTATAATCGGATTCCCCATTTTCCTCTTTTTCTTGTTCAGGTATATGTTTTTATTAAATAAGTTCCGAAAAAGCAAATATTTTGATGATGTTGAGAAAAGTATTTTCATTTCACTACTTTTAGGTTTTGCGGGAATACTTACCGGATACTTTTTTACCTGGGATTTCTTTTCTTTCTATCCTGAAAAAGTGTATTTTGTATCAATTGTATTTGCAACCGGTGACTTGGTTTTAGAATTAAACCACCGAAAAATTGAAAACAGTATTGAAGAAATACCTGCCTGATGTAATAAAAAAGTATGGGTATAATATTTTCGTGCATAAATATTTTTAATAAATCACCTTTCATTTTCATTTCAAACAACAAATATTACCATTCATCAAAGAATTTATTGCTTATATAACAAATTTGGTTTTTGTGTTAAAAATCTCACTAATTTTCTTTTCAGAAAGATTAAGGCTTAATAGCCATTAATACACTGGCAATTAACACATTCAGCTTATATCATTTGCCAAACTAAACCATAAAACTAAAAATAAACAAATGAAAGTAGTAATTCTTGCGGGTGGTTACGGTACCCGACTTGGTTCTTTATCTGAACTTATCCCAAAACCAATGATTGATGTTGGCGGAAGACCCATTATCTGGCACATCATGAAAATTTATGCACATTACGGATACAAAGATTTTGTTATCGCTCTTGGTTACAA
>JALWNR010000483.1 GCA_027083715.1 Bacteroidales bacterium | reverse complement strand
TTAAAAATCTCTCAACGACCTATTTTCTATGCAATTTAGCTCACAAATTTCCATTATTTTCAAAATTCTCTACGCCCAAATTCCCGTAGCGATTTTCAAATTTTTCACGGTTCTATTTGGCATTACGGACGCCGCCAACACCTGCCGAAACATTCATTTTATCACTTTATCAAAATTTCTCAACTAACTTTTTTTCAATAAATTACGATTGCAGATTTCCATTATTTTCTTATTTCTCTAATCGCAAATTTCCGTATCGAATTTCAATTTTTCAACGATCCATTTTTCATTATCGGTATTGCGAATTTTTCTTTTAAAATTCTGAAATCCCGAACTTTTAATTTTCCGGTTTTAAAATTCCGACATTACATTTCAAAAATTTCGGCACCCTTAATCAATTTTTTTAATGAACGATTTTTTCAAATTTTAATTTGGATTTCAATTGAAATATAGCAGAAGCAGAATTTTAAAAATTTCCACTTTTTCACGTAGCACTTGTCAGAGTTTCTTTTTTCTTAAGTGGGGTACAACGGCTAGTGTATGAGTAGTGGCGACTAAATACACACTAACTTTCATTTTAGCACAAATATACAAAAAATGCACAAATTTTGATTTTTGCTATTATTCGCCATTACTTATACACAATGTTACCTGCTGGCGTATTATTTTCAAGTTTTCTTTTAGCGTTGGCAAGCCATACTTATTGACAAGTGGGACTTGGGCGGTTGGCTTGGGCGACTTGGCAATGTGTATGGCTTTATGCGTTGGCTTATGTTTGGATAATATCAAATAAACTTGTTCCGTCTTTCTTTAAATTTTTCAATAAATCGTCAGTTGAGATTTCCGCAACATTTCTATCTCTATATGTTCTATTTAAACTATTCACTGCTTCTTCTATTGAATAAGGTTGGCTTTTAATTCGTTCCAATCTTTCATTTTGCGAATATGCTTCCGGTGTGTCTCCTGTATCTTTTGCATATCTAATATTAGAGCGAGTCCAATCCCTAAACATTATTTTTATTGGGCTTATTGATTTTTCTCCATTATTATCAACTTTGTAAATATTTTCGGCAATTTGAACATCCGCTTCATAATTTATTGCAGGCAATTCTAATTTAAAATGACTGCCTTTTTCAACTAAAATTTCTTTCGTAGGTAAATCAATGTTTTTTAAATCTTCTATTACCTTAAAAGCATTTTCTAAATCATTTTTGTAAATAGGACTTTCTATATCACTGTGTGACATCGGATTAAACAATATACTCTTGTATAATTGCAATGATTCAATTAATTTTTCAGGTGCTTGAATTCCCAAGTCTTCATAATAAAGTTTTAGATTATCAATTAAAGTTTCCAGTTTCGGTGGTTTAATAAGTCCTTTTACACTATTAGATATAATGTATGTTGCAGGTAGTTTTTCTTTAAGAATGTTTTCACATTCTTTTCGTAGTGCATTCGCACAAGCGGGAAAATCATAGCATTTGAGATAACTTTTAGCCTTTTCAAGGTTTGATTTCTCAGGAAAAATAATTTCCGGTCCATTTTCACCTTTATAAAATTCAATAAATTTCCAGTCTTTTAATTTTAATTTGGCTATTTCATACCAATATCTGTCATAAGTAGTAATAAATATTTGAAAGTCCTTAAAGACTTTGTTTTCTTCTGCAACATTTTTTTCTAAAATCAGGTCTAAAATTTTTAATCTGTTTTCATTGTCTAAACCTATCAAAATATCATCTAAAAAAAGTGGTTTTATTTCAGGTGAAAAAGGACTTTGCTTGATAATTGCACCTAAAAATATACTGATTGCTATGGCAGATAGTTTTGCTTCATTTAATATAAATTGTGGGTTATTTCGTATTAGTCTATGATTACTTTCTATTTGAAGGGTTATTGCAGGTTTGCTAATCTGTCCCCATTGATTTACTGTAATTGTTCTACGATTAAATTCAATTTTTAAATCAGGGACAAGTTTACTCAGAATACTATTTACTATTGGTCCTAAATACTCTTGATTATCTTCACTTTTTAGAAAAAGTTTGTTTAAAGCATTATTAAACGGAATTGCTTTGCGTTCAACAGATGCTTTTTTCTGATGTCTAAAATAAAATTCTTGTCCTTTTCCATATTTTTTATTACTTTCATTTTCAACATCTTTCCATAGTTTGCTAAGTTCTATACCACCTGTAACAAATTCAGATTTATAGTGTTTTAAAACCCCATCAACGACTAAAGCAAAAATATTTACTTCTTTGCCTATCTTAACATTGTGAACATCCAAGAGATGTTTATATGTAATAAAACTTTTAAGTCGATTTGCATCCGTAATTGCAGTAGTGTTGGTAGTTTTTGTTGTTTCATTTAATACAAATCTTACATTCCCGTCAAATTCAACTTCAATTGAACAATCATTGCTATTATCATCTAAAAAGATATTCCGCAAATCACTCATTTGAATATTTTCAATACTTGACTGAAAAAAATCTTTTAAAGCATAATAAAACGAACTTTTACCACTTCCGTTTTCTCCATAGATAAATACATTTTTACCGTTTATTGGGATTTCTTGCTTTCCGGTAAATGCTTTGTATTTATTTATGATTACTTTTTGTATTCTCATCTCAACGCTTCTTTAATAATTCTTACTTCTTCTATGCTGTCAATGGTTTCCAATGCAAAACGCACAGGGTGGTTGGGGTTATATAAACGCTCAAATTCACTTTGAATGATTGCCAGTTTTTCTTCATCACTCATTTCATCTGTTATAGGTTTTAAATCACTTAGATGTTTTATTATTTCTTTACCTGCGGATTTGAATTCTTCTGGGAAAATTGTTTCATAAGCTATTGAATTATTTATTTCATTGAAAAAAGAAAAACTAGTATTTTTTATTGATTTAATATTTGATAAGAAATATAGATAGTGAAATAAAATAGAAAAAATTTGTGGAATATTATTTGGGGTGGGAAAATTATCTACTTCATAACCATTAACGTTACTGTTCGTGCTATAACATTTAAAATACCAATTAATAAGTTCAGAATTATAAAAAGCAGTATATGAAGCATTATCAAATGTTTTATTTTCAAATAAGATATAATTTGCACTATTCCCACAAAAAATATTTTTATTTAATAAAGCCATTTTTATTCTATATTTTTCATCAATACCTGTTATTCCTTGTAATACAATTCTTTTAAATCTATGATGAAAAGCCTTTGATGTTGTCTTTTTCCCTTTTAAATAAGCAGGATCCAAATATTCATTTACACCTTGGCTCATTTTTTCTGTAATATACCATTTTTGAATTGAAGCACCTTTTATCATTTTATAATAGTTATCTTTTTTTACTTTACTAAGAAATTTTTTTGCCGTAGTAAGATTAATTTCTCCTTCATAACAATGTCCTATAT
>JALWNR010000482.1:340-3415 GCA_027083715.1 Bacteroidales bacterium | reverse complement strand
ATTAGTATGGGTTTCTTATGCCGATACCCAACAAATAAAAACATTTGCACAAACATATAAACTTTCGGGCTACAAAAACATCACTTTTTTACACGATAAAGACATGGTTTTTAGCGACATATTCGGCAAATCAGGCATACCCGCATCTTTTATCTACGATAAAAACGGCAAACTAACTAAACAATTCAAAGGCGAAGCAAAAGTTGAAGCCTTATTAAAATATTTAAACCAATAGCCAAAACTCAGATTCTTTATTTTTTATCCACAGATTACACAGATTATATTAACTAGTGCCTAAAGTTATGAGTGCCTAAAGTTATAAGTTAAGAATTAGCAATTCACCGATAATTAGACAAACTTTAACAATGAAACAATTAAGTAACATAGTAATTCAGTACCCGAAACCCAGTACCAAGCACCCAGAGCCCAGTACCCAGTACCCAGCCCCCGGTTTTACCAATTCAACAATTTAACAATTTAGCAATGTAACAATTCAACAATCTAACAATGTAACACAATGCCCAACACCAAACACATAAAAAAAACCTTTACGCTTCAACACGACCAATCCGATTGTGGTGTGGCTTGTCTTTCATCTTTAACCAAATACTACGGTGGGGATATTTCCTTAGAAAAATTACGCGAGCTGAGCGGCACTACCAAACAAGGAACCACCCTGCTTGGTTTGTATCAAGCAGCAAACGGCATTGGATTTACGGCACAAGGCAATCAGGCAGATATTCAGGCAATTATAGAGCATGGCGAGCCCTTGATTCTGCATGTGCTTATTGAAAATAAACTGGAACATTATCTTGTTTGCTATGCTTATGAAAACAGAAAATTTGTTATTGGCGACCCTGCAAAAGGCATTGTTTACTATACAAAAAAAGAATTGGAAAAAGTATGGCTAAGTAAAAAATGCCTGACACTGTCGCCCAACGGAGCATTTAAAAAACAGGAAAACATCCGCAAATCAAAAAAAGAAAAAATAAAACAGCTTATTAAAGACGATTATGAACTGTTAAGCATCAGTATTGCTTTGGGTATTGTTATCTCAATACTCGGTATGGCAATGGCGGTTTTTTCGCAAAAACTGATTGATGACATTTTACCCGAGAAAAACCTGATAAAATTATTTATGGGCATTGGCTTGGTGGGTATTTTACTTATTGCGCGGGCAGTTTTTTCGGCAATCAGGCAATATATGCTGGCATTGCAAAGTAAAAACTTCAATATGCGTATTATCGACAATTTTTATGCCTTATTGCTGTATTTACCCAAACGTTTTTTCGATACCCGTAAAATCGGCGAATTGGTGGCACGGCTTAACGATACTTCGCGCATACAAAGGGTTATTACACAAATAGCCGGAAATTTTATTATTGATGTGCTGGTTTCGCTCACTTCGGTGGTATTTTTGTTTTTTTATTCGTGGCAAACGGCTTTAATTGCACTAACTGCCTTGCCTGTTTATTTTTTTATAATTTATCGCTTTAACAAAAGCATTATTGATGCACAAAAATCGGTAATGCAAAACTATGCATTCAGCGAAAGCAATTATGTAAGCACCATGAGCGGTATTTCGGATATTAAAAATTTTAACAAACAAAGTTTTTTTGCCGGTTTAAACCAACAAATTTACGGATTGTTTCAGGAAAAAGTTTTTAATCTAAGCAAAATAAACATTCGTTTGGGGCTTGCTTCGGGTATTGCGGGCGTGATGTTTTTAACGGCAATACTTAGCTACACATCGTGGCTGGTATATACCGGTGCCATGAAGGTGGGCGAACTGATGGCGGTTTTGGGCATTGCCTCAAGCCTGATACCTTCCGTTGGTAATTTGGCACTCATTGCCGTACCGGTTAACGAAGCCAAAGTGGCATTTAACCGGATGTTTGAGTTTACCGATATTCCTTCGGAAAATAAAGAAAAAAGCAAAGAAGAAATTCAGTTTAAAGAATTGCAAATCAATAAGCTGAACTTTCGTTTTCCGGGCAGGAAAAAATTGCTAAACAATTTAAGTTTACATTTTAAAAAAGGCGAATTGGTAGCCATTGTAGGCGAAAGCGGCAGCGGAAAAAGTACTTTGGGAAACATACTGCAAAAATTTTATGCACCCGAAAGCGGACAAATAATTATTAATAATCAGCTTGATTTACAGAAAATTAACGAAAATAATTGGCGTGAAATTATTGGAGTGGTTCCGCAGGATATTCATATTTTTAACGGAACGGTAATTGATAATATTTGCCTTGGCGATGCACAAAAAGAAGGCGAAAAAGTGCTGAAATTCATAAAAGAAAACGGCTTTGCCAAATATATTGATGCCTTACCACAGGGCTATGCCACACTTTTGGGCGAAGAAGGTATTAATCTTTCGGGCGGACAAAAACAAATTATTGCTTTTGCAAGAGCATTGTATAAAAATCCGCAAATTTTAATTCTGGATGAGGCTACGGCTGCTATGGACAGAGAAACCGAAAGCTTTATCAGCTTGTTATTAACAAAAATAAAACAAGAAAAAGCGGTTTTTTATATTTCGCACCGCCTGCACACCTTTAAAACCCTTGCCGACTGTATTTATATTCTTGAAAAAGGCAGTATTACGGCATCCGGCACACACGATGAATTACTGAAAACTCAAAATTTTTACAGCGATTATTGGAAGATGTTTTAAAACTTTTGATATTGGAACTTAGTATTCATAAAACTTTTTCCCTTTCTCAGCATACTCTTCAAGCATTTTAGCAGGTTTAAAGCGTGCGCCGTATTTTTGGTGTAAAAGTTTTATCTTTGATAAAATCTTATCCGCACCTTCGTAATCAATATAACGGAAAGGTCCTCCGCGAAAAGGTGGAAAGCCCAGACCAAACACAGCGCCAATATCACCGTCCAAGGGTTTTGACAAAATGCCTTCTTCCAAACACATTACCGCCTCGTTTATCATCATCAATGCCATGCGGTCAATAATTCCGGCAAGACTTTCTTTATCCTTTCCGGCATCCAAATCTTTCAGTTTCAAGTTTGGGAAAAATTCCACAATTTCCGGATTAATTTTTCCCCTGATTTTTTTGC
>JALWNR010000482.1:0-330 GCA_027083715.1 Bacteroidales bacterium | reverse complement strand
AAGCCTTTACAGTTTTTTCTACCTTTAAAACCTTTGTCTAACATTCGTTTGAGTGTATCATCGGCTTCGGCACCCCGTTTTTCAAAGAATTTACCCAATTCGCCCGAAGTAACATGCGCCCCCACATCAATACCTACTTCATCAATCAGACTTACAGGACCAACCGGAAAACCGAATTTCTTCATACTTTTATCAATCAGTAAAGGATTAACACCTTCTTTCATCAACTGCAAAGCCTCATTCATATAAGGTGCTAAAATGCGTGTAGTGTAAAAACCAGGACCATCTTTTACCACAATGCAGGTTTTACCTTGTTTAATACCGACATCC
>JALWNR010000481.1 GCA_027083715.1 Bacteroidales bacterium | reverse complement strand
ATTTACATTATTAACCCTAGTCTGCGATAATTTGTGCTCATCTGCGGACAAAATATATCCACAAATTACTCAGACTACCACAGAACTATTAAACTATAAAACTTGTGTCTTTATTAATATTTTGCAAAAAAAATACAAAGATATTACGGATAAGAGCCTAAGCGTTTTTTGAAGTAGATTTTCGTAAAACAATTCGGAAAGTGCTTCCCCTTCCCGGTTCTGAGTATCGAACATAAATTTTTCCTTTATGATAAATTTCAATAATACGTTTTGCCAAAGATAAACCCAAACCCCAACCACGTGCTTTTGTAGTGTAGCCGGGTTTAAAAATAGACTGAAACTTGCGTTTGGGTATCCCTTTACCTGTATCCATAATATCAATATATACATATTGATGATTATCTTTTATGGAAATACTCATTTCACCCATGTTATTCATCGCATCCAATGCATTTTTCCATAGATTTTCAATCACCCATTCAAAAAGGGCAGCATTTACCGGTGCATAAACTACTTTGGATGCATCAAAATCTTGTTCATAAACTATATTTGGTGATGTTCGTGTTTTTAAATATGCTACCGAGCGAATAATTACTTCGGTAATATTGGTTTCGGCAAGAACAGGTTCTGAACCGATACGCGAAAAACGCTCTGTAATTTTTTCAAGGCGTTGTACGTCTTTTTCCGCTTCTTGTGCAACCTCATCATTCGGATTTCTTATCTTAAGCATCTCTACAAAAGCAAGCAAGGATGAAATTGGTGTTCCCAACTGATGGGCAGTTTCCTTGCTCATTCCTACCCAAAGCCGATTTTGTTCGGAAGTTTCTGAAATACTCAGGGCTATATAAACAACTACTAAAAACAAAAAAATTATGGCAAATTGTATCAATGGATAATAGGCAAGCTGTTTTAAAAGGATTGAATCATCATAATAAATATAATTTTTGCTTTTATCCGAGAGGACTATTACAATGGGTTTATGTGTTTTTTTCATTATTTCAATCTGTTTACGAAGATAAGTCGAATCGTTTTCACGCTTGGGGTCTAAATTCATAGAAGTAATAATGTTTCCATTTTCATCGGTTAATATTCGGGGAATGGTTTGGTTTTCTTGTATAATTTCATAAAGATATAAGGGCACATCTCCGGTTAAAGGAACTTCCTGTAACTCTTTTGAAGCATCTGCCCATATTTTTATTTTTTTACGTTCTTCTTTTGCCAAATTACTCACCAATTCGCTGGTAAACCAAAACGAACTGGCTGCAATTCCCAATGCTAAAATCAACAAAACGGTTCTCCATTTACTTCGTAAAAAAGTCATTTATCTAAAAATCAAAATAATAATTATTAATATCCGTTTTTATCCCAAACGAAAAATACAATTCATTTGTTACTTGTAGGGTGTTTTCAATATTTCGTTTCCAAACCTGAACATAAACTTTAAAATTACTTACCGGATTAACGATCAAACCCAAACTTATACTGATATTTTGAGTAATATTTTTTATTCCCTGACCAATTACATTTCCACCTGTACCCATATCAGGTAAAAAAATATTTGAACCGAAATTTGAATTCAAGGTATCTAAACTATTGGTTAAATGCGTATATTTTACATTGAAAAACAAATCGCGAAAGCGATAATCCATTATACCGGTAAACTCACTTAAACCACTTCCTGCCGGATGCGCCAAGGGCTGATTGTAATGTGAGTAGGAGGATAAAGTTTTACTGTGTGCGTACATATAGGGTACTGCCTGATTGTATTCAGCCAAAACAAACAACTGCTGTCTGTACAATTTATCTCTGAAAAGGTCAAAAGATTTAAGCCCAAATTGAAAAGCATACTTATTTTTACCCAAACCGGATTTTTTAAGCTCATCTAAAGCAAATTGAGCATAAAATTGTTCAAAACGGGTAATTTTTTTTCGTAGATTTATTCCTAATAATATATTTTTATCATTATTTAAACCGTATTGCAAAGTGCGAAACAATAGAACAGGATTAAAAAAATTCAGATTAAAACTGTTTGGATTATCCGGTGAGTTTCCCAACCACGTTATCATCTCGAACAGTGCTATTTCAAAACCTGCAGTAGGTATCCAACTCAGTGCATTCATTGAACCGTATTTTCGTTGATGATAATTATAATAGGCACCTTCAAAAAGCTGATACTGAGTCCAAAGAAGGGTATAACGAAAATGCCAAAAATCATAAGTCATTTTTAAAAAGGGATAATTAAAACTATTATCCGATAAAATTAAGGAACGATAGCCTTCGCCAATAAATTGCTTAGAATGACCAAATTGCACATGAAAATTATCGGTAATTTGTGCCGAAATATAAGCTTCGGCTCTTGAATAATCAAATTCATTGGGTGTATGATTATTGAATTTTGCAGCTCCTTGACCGGGTACAACACGCTTGGTAAGTATATAATCGCTAATATAATCAGGAAAGCGTGCCTGATTTTCGTAAAAACTAGAATAAAATGAAAAACGCTTGCCTAAATCTGCCTTAAACTCAATTCCACGTGTGTTGATAAAAAATGTACGTGCATCGTTTTGTTGCTTTTTGTACTCAAGTATAAACAACGGGTTAATCTGTAAATAAAAATTATCTTTTTGAAAATCAATAAAATTTTCATGGCGTAATTTACGGTATAACCAATTTGCTTTGTGCTTTTGCAAATATTTTTTATCCCTTTCGGGATAATTTAATCTGCTATCGGATATATTTTTACTATGTAAACCGGCTTTAATTAAAGGCTTTATCGATAAAAAAACGCTTGTATCAGAACGATTAACAAAATATGCTGTTTGTTGAGTAGTATAAAAATCTTGCGAATAAGTTAACTGCTGTGCTTTTGTATCAAAAATTACAGCTATGAATATCAAAAACAGTAGTTTTTTTAAAAAAATATGACTCATTTGGTAATACCCGAAAAATAAATGCAAGATAAAAATAAATTAGTAAAATCTTCAAACTGGAGTCAAGTATGTTTTATCCTCATATACCGCAATTAATCAATCGTCAATTGTGCTACTTTTTTAGGGTAAAGCTAAAATAATTCATCTCAGGAATTATTAATAGTATCCAATTGCACAATATCCCACCCAATGATGAAGATTTGCAATGGCTGTTGTACCCATACCAATTTCTTCCAGGTGTAAAACAGGCTTTGCAATACTTGTTGAATAGCCTATAAATTCATCTTTTAGTGTCTCACCAAACATTTTCTGCAAATGATAATTAAGTAATAATCCAAAAGGAACACTGTACCTACCACACCATGTCCACTTATACTCTTTGTAATCATCAGCTTGAACAGTATATTCGGTAAATTTTTTAATTTTTTCTATTGACAATTTACCAATCAAACAAGAATCAATAATTTCATGTTCAAAGGCTATTGCTTTTT